>NZ_JBEOXS010000037.1:0-71194 GCF_040296705.1 Streptomyces sp. NPDC002055 | reverse complement strand
AAGTTCGGTGTATTTGTGGCCCCCAGGGCCGTAAATATACGTTCCGGAACCCCCCACCCCGGAGCCCCCACCCCCGAAACCCACGACCACCCGCACCCAACAAACAAGACCCGCACCAACGAACCGCAAACCCCCAGGCGCGCGCCGCACGGCGACCACGCGCCCCCACGACAACCCCACAGTGGACTAGACCTCTCCCCCCGTCGCGCGGGACACTGGCCCCGTGAGACACGTCATCGCCCTCGATGTGGGAGGCACCGTCATCAAGGCCGCCCTCGTGGCCGCGGACGGCACACCCCTGCACGAGGACCGTCGGCCCACCGGCCGCGACCGCGGCCCGGACTCCGTCGTCGCGTCGATCCTCGACTTCACGACGCACCTGCGGGACGTCGGCCTCGACCAGTACGGGGAGCCCGCCTCCGCCGCCGGGGTCGCCGTCCCCGGCCTGGTCGACGAGCCCGGCGGCATCGCGCGCTACTCCGCCAACCTGGGCTGGCGCGACGTCCCGCTGCGCGCCCTCCTCACCGAACGGCTGTCGACCCCGGCCGCACCCCGCTCGACCACCGCCCCCCGCACCCCCACCACCGGCCCGAGCCCGAGCCCCAGCCCCAGCCCCGGCCCGAGCCCCAGCCCCAGCCCCGGCCCGAGCCCCAGCCCCGGCCCCCACGAAGCCCCCACCCCCGTAGCCCTCGCCCACGACGTAAGGACCGGCGGCCTCGCCGAGGGCCGCCTCGGCGCCGGCCGGGACGCCGACCGGTTCCTCTTCGTACCGCTCGGCACCGGCATCGCGGCAGCCATCGGCATAGGCGGCCGGATCGAGACCGGCACGCACGGCCGGGCGGGTGAGCTCGGCCATGTCGTCGTCCGCCCCGGCGGCCGGCGCTGCGGCTGCGGCCGACGGGGCTGCCTGGAGACGCTCGCCTCCGCGACCGCGGTCTCCCGCGCCTGGGCCGAGGCCAGTGACGACCCGTCGGCGGACGCGGCGGACTGCGTCAAGGCCGTCGAATCGGGTGACCCCCGTGCCGCAGACGTGTGGAACACGGCGGTCGACGCCCTCGCCGACGGCCTCGTCACCGCCGTCAGCCTGCTGGACCCCCGCACACTGATCATCGGCGGCGGCCTGGCGCGGGCCGGGCGGACGCTGTTCGCCCCGCTGCGCGCGGCGGTCGAGGCCCGGCTCACCTTCCAGCACGTCCCCCACATCGTTCCGGCGGCCCTCGGGGACACCGCCGGATGCCTGGGCGCAGGTCTGCTCGCCTGGGACCTTCTCACCGCGGAGGTAACCGCCTGATGGTGGCTCGCAAGGTTCTCACCGGCGCCCGCGTGGTGCTGCCGACCGGTGTCGTCGAGGGCGGTCGGATCACGGTCGACGGCCGCACCATCACCGGCACCGAAGCGCCGGCCCGCACGCAAGCGCCGGCCCGCACAGACGCCCCGGCCCGCACAGACGCCCGCCCCGACGCCCGCCCCCACCCGGACCACCCGGACCACCCGGACCGGGCCCGAGGCGAACCCCCTTCCACCCCCCGCCCCACGAGGCCCGCGGCCGAGCACACCGCCGAGCCCCCCACGCACCCCGAACACCCCGAGCGCACCGCGTACGACGCGTACACCGAATACCCCCTCCCCCCCGACCACTGGATCGTCCCCGGCTTCGTCGACATCCACGTGCACGGCGGCGGTGGCGCCTCCTTCTCCGCCGGGACGGCCGAGGAAGCGCTCACCGCGGCCGGCACCCACCGCCGCCACGGCACCACGACGATGCTCGCGTCGACCGTCACCGGCGATCTCGACGACCTGGCGCATCAGGCGTCCGCCCTCTCCGAGCTCGTGGAGCAGGGCGACCTCGCGGGGCTGCACTTCGAGGGGCCGTTCATCGCCCGGAACCGCTGCGGCGCCCACGAGCCGTCGCTGCTGCGCGACCCGGACCCGGCGGACGTCCGCAAGCTCGTCGACGCCGCGCGGGGCACGGCCCGCATGATGACCCTGGCGCCGGAGCTCCCCGGCGGGCTGGAGTCCGTACGGCTCCTCGCCGACCAGGGCGTCATCGCGGCCGTCGGCCACACCGACGGGTCGTACGAGGCCACGCGCCGGGCCGTGGAGGCCGGCGCGAGCGTGGCGACGCACCTGTTCAACGCGATGCCGGGCCTCGGTCACCGGACGCCCGGCCCGGTCGCCGCGCTGCTGGAGGACGAGCGGGTCACCGTCGAGCTGATCAACGACGGGGTGCATCTGCACCCGTCCGTGCTGGGGCTCGCCCTCCGCGGGGCCGCGGGCCGGGTCGCCTTCATCACGGACGCCATGGGCGCCGCCGGGATGGGCGACGGCCGGTATCCGCTCGGCCCGATGGAGGTGGAGGTCAGGGACGGGGTCGCCCGGCTGGTGCAGGGCGGTTCGATCGCGGGCTCCACGCTCACCCTGGACACCGCGTTCCGGCGGGCGGTGACGGTCGACGGGCTGCCGGTCGAGCAGGCCGTGGCGGCGGTCTCGGCGACCCCCGCGCGGCTGCTGGGGCTGGACGGCCGGGTGGGCTCCCTGGAGCCGGGCAAGGACGCCGATCTGGTGGTCCTGGACGGGGAGTTCGCGCTGGTCGGAGTGATGCGCAAGGGAGATTGGGTGGTTTCACCCGAACTGGGCTGAGGCTTCCCGTGGTTGGCCTGTGGAGGTCCGCGGGAGGTCTGGGCCAACCGTCGCTGTTTTGGCATGATCGCTCGCGCACTTGTCCGCCTGCGCCGGTCATCGGCAGCCGCGCGCACTACGGGAGGGGACCGTTGATCCTCACGGTCACGCTGAACGCCGCCCTCGACATCACCTACCGCGTACCGCGGCTGCGGGCCTCGGCCACGCACCGGGTGGCGGAGGTGTCGGAGCGGGCGGGCGGCAAGGGGCTGAACGTCGCCCGGGTGCTCGCGGCGCTCGGGCACCGGTCGGTCGTCGCGGGCTTCGCCGGAGGGCCCACGGGCGCGGTGCTGCGGCGGCTGCTGGCGGAGGACCACGGACCGGGAACGGTCGTCGACGCGCTGACCCCGACCGCCGGGGCGAGCCGCCGGACCGTCGGCGTCGTGGACGTCTCGTCCGGGGAGACCACGCAGCTCAACGAGGCCGGGCCGACGATCGACCGGTCCGAGTGGGACGCCTTCCGCGCCACCTACGCCCGGCTCCTCGGCGACGCCGAGGCCGTCGCGCTCTGCGGCAGCCTGCCGCCGGGACTGCCGGTCGGCGCCTACGCGCAGCTCGTCCGGGAGGCCCAGGCGGCCGGCGTCCCGGTGCTGCTGGACACCAGCGGCGAGCCGCTGCGCCGGGGCATCGCCGCCCGGCCGGACCTGGTCAAGCCGAACGTGGACGAACTGACCGGCCTCACCGGCTCCACCGAGCCGCTGCGCGCCGCGCACGACGCCCGCCGCCGGGGAGCCCGCGCGGTCGCGGCGTCCCTGGGCGCGGCGGGCATGCTCCTGGTGACGGCGGACGGCACCTGGCAGGCGGCGCCGCCGCGCCCGGTCCGCGGCAATCCGACGGGCGCCGGCGACTCGGCCGTCGCGGGCCTGCTCTCCGGCCTGGTGGCGGGGCTGCCGTGGCCGGAGCGGGTGGCGCGGGCGGTGGCGCTGTCGGCGGCGACCGTCCTGGCCCCGGTCGCGGGCGAGTTCGACCGTGCCGCGTACGAGGATCTGCTGCCGCGGGTCGAGGTGTCGGACGGGGCGGCGGCAGCGTGACGGGCCGACGCGGGTGGGCACGTCCCCGGTCCGGCCCGGGGCGGGGTGTCCGAACCTCCGGTGTCCGGCGGCGCGGTGAGCGGACCTCCGCTGTCCGGAGGCCCGATGACCGGACGTCCCGCGTCCAAAGGCGCGGCCTCCAAGGGTGCGGTGCCCAAAAGTGCGGTGTCCGGAGGTGCGGTATTCGGCGACCGGGCTGATCCGGCCCGGCACATCGGGCCGGACCGGCCCGGGATTGGGGACGCAATGCCACTCGTCGGTACGGGCGAACTCGTCATGCGGGCGCGGGCCGCGGGCCACGCCCTGGGCGCGTTCAACGTGATCACCCTGGAGCACGCGGAGGCGATCGCCGCGGGCGCGGAGGCGGCCGGCGTCCCCGCGGTGCTCCAGGTGTCGGAGAACGCCGTGCGGTTCCACGGCGGCCGCCCGGCCCCGATCGCGGCCGCTGCGGCGGCCGTCGCCCGGGCCTCCACCGCCGAACTCGCCCTCCACCTCGACCATGTGGTCTCCCCGGAACTGCTGCACGCGGCGCACTCCGCGGGCTTCGGCTCGGTGATGGTCGACGCCTCGAAGCTGAGCTACGCGGACAACGTCAAGGCCACGGCGGAGGCGGTGCGTTGGGGCCACGAGCGGGGCATCTGGGTGGAGGCCGAGCTCGGCAGAGTGGGCGGCAAGGCCGGTGAACCGCCGCTGGACGCCCACACCCCCGGCGTCCGGACCGATCCGGCCGAGGCGGCGGCGTACGTCGCGGAGACGGGCGTGGACGCCCTGGCCGTGGCGGTCGGCAGCACGCACGCGATGACGGAGCGGACCGCCGTCCTGGACCACGCGCTGATCGCCCGCCTCCGGGACGCCGTGCCGGTCCCGCTGGTGCTGCACGGCTCCTCGGGCGTCCCGGACGACGAGCTCCGCCGGGCCGTCGCCGCCGGCATGGTCAAGATCAACGTCGGGACGGCGCTCAACACCGCGTTCACCGGCTCGCTGCGCGGCTCCCTGGAGTCGGACGCGTCCGTGGTCGACCCGCGCCGCTACCTGCGTCCGGCACGGGACGCGATGGCCGGAACGGTGGCGGCCTTCCTGCGGCTCCTGACGCCCGACGGGGCCGGGTCCGGGTCCGGGCCCACCGGGACGGAGACAGCAGCGACGGCAGCGACAGCGGGCGGCGAGGCGGACCAGCGCCCGGCGCGGCAACCGGGCGCGTAGGCCGGGACGCACAACCGGACCGGGCGCGTAAGCCGGGTCGCGCAACCGGACCGGGCACCCGAGGCCCCCGCCACCCGGCCGCATACGCGCTCGGGGCCCGCCGCAGGGAAAGCGGCGGGCCCCGAGGGCGCGTTGGGGAAGCGTGCGGGTCAGTCCTGGACCTGGCCCGACTTCAACTGCACGTAATCCAGGTTGAAGTTGCACTTGTCGTTCGGCCCGCAGGAGAACTCGATGGTGTTGGTGCCCTTGTTGAGCTGCAGCCAGTCGTACCGCTTGGTCCAGCCGCGCTCCCACTGGCCTTCCTTGGCGCCGGTGTAGTTCTTCAGCTTGAGCGGCTGGGACCGGGGCTGGCTGTTCACCGTCAGCGTGGCGTCGGTGTCCTTGCCCGGGACCCCGTAGCCGGTGAACAGCGTGTACTGGCCGGCCTTCGGGACGTCCACGGTGTACGTGACGGTGTCGCCGGGGCGCTCCATCTTGACGTAGGCGCCGCTCTTGGACTGGGCGTTGGGGATCTCGCGGCCGACCGCGGCCGTGCCGCCCAGCCGCAGCGAGGCGCCGTCCCGCTGGTCCGAGGCGAACTTCTTCGGCCCCTTGCCCGAGGGCTTCTCGGGCTTCACCTTGTCGACGCCGGAGTCGCCGGGCGCGGAGTCCCCGGCCTCGCTCTTCTTCTCGTCGTCCTTGCTGTTGGTGAGCATCGCGACACCGATGCCCACGACCACCACCGCGACGACCGCGATCGCGCCGACGAGCAGGCCCTTGATGTTGGGGCCGCGGCCGCCGCCCTGACCCTGCGGTCCGGACCGGCGTGGCGCGCCGCCGGAGAGGGTCTCGGGGGCCGCGTAGTGCGCGTTCGGCTGCTGCTGGCCGTACGGCTGGCCGGGCGCCTGCGGGGGTGCCTGCCGCTGGCCGTACTGGCGCTCGCCGACGCGGGAGACCTGGTTGTACGAGGTGCGGGGCACACCGGGCTGGCCGGTCGGGCCGGGGTAGCCGTAGCCGCCGGTCCGGGGAGCCGCACCCGCGTCGTCCGTGGCACCGTCGCCGCCCTCCGAGCGGTACAGATAGCCGAACGGATCGTCGTTCTCAGGCGTGCTCGCGCCGTTGTTGCCGGCCGTCATCCCCTGTCACTCCCCAACTGGTTCTCGGACCACCGGCGCTCTTGATCAGATGCGCCCTGACAGCTCCTATCAAGGCCGGGGCGGCCCCGACAGAGTCTGTGCTGTCCGGATGGCCAATGTTCACGATGGCTTCACTGCCGGCGTTCCAGCGGCGGCACCGCCGACGCCCGAGCCTACCCGCTCACCCGCTCGGGCGTTCACTCCTGCGGCACGGGGTGCGGGCAGCGCACGGCACGGCTACGCCTGCCCGGTGCCGGGTCCGCCATGCTCCGCGGACGCCCCGGTGAGACGCGTCTCACCCCGCCGCGGCCCCCGGCTCGGGGCGGGGCCCGGCGGCGCCCGGAGGCCGGGCGGAAGACTTCCCTCCGCCCCGTACCGGTCCGGTGACACCCCGGCGCCGGACTCGCGGGGAGCCCGCGTCTCAGCCCGCCCGCCGGTGCTGCTTGGCCCGGGACCGCTTCTCCACGTACATCCGCTGGTCCGCCGAGGCCAGGACCTCTTCCGCGGACATGCCGCACCCCGCCCAGGAGATCCCGATGCTGGCGCCGACCCGGACCGCCCGGCCGTCGACCCGGATCGGCGGGATGATCGCGTTGCGCAGCCGGACCGCCAGGTCCTGGGCGTCCGCGCGGCCGAGGCCGTCGGCCAGGACGACGAACTCGTCGCCGCCGAGCCGGGCCACCGTGTCGCCGTCCCGGACACCGTTGGTGAGCCGGCGAGCGACCTCGATCAGCACCGCGTCACCGGTGTGGTGCCCGAAGCGGTCGTTGATCGACTTGAACCCGTCGAGGTCGCAGAAGAGGACCGCGAGCCCCTTGGAGCCGTCGTCGGTGTCCGGGTCCGGGGCGACGGTGTGCACATGGTGGTCGTACGAGGCGGGCGGCGGGCCGCCGAACGGGGCGTCGAAGGCGTCCGCCCGGAAGCCGTGCTCGTCGGTCTCCACCCCGTCCGGGTCGCCCCCGTAGGCCGCGCCGCCGTACACCCCGCCGGCCGCGTCGAGGGTCGCGCTGCTCGCCCCGTACGGGGACGGCGGCCGGGTGCACAGCCGGGCGCCGAGCCGGGAGCGCAGCTCGGCGCTGTTGGGCAGCCCGGTGAGCGAGTCGTGGCTGGCGCGGTGCGCGAGCTGGAGCTCGTGGCGCTTGCGCTCCTCGATGTCCTCGACGTGGGTGAGCAGGAAGCGCGGCCCGTCGGCGGCGTCGGCGACCACGGAGTTCCGCAGCGAGACCCAGACGTACGTGCCGTCGCGCCGGGCCAGCCGGAGTTCGGCGCGGCCGCCCTCGGCGGACGTGCGCAGCAGCGTCCCGATGTCCTCGGGGTGCACCAGGTCGGAGAAGGAGTAGCGGCGCATCGCGGAGGCCGGGCGGCCCAGGAGGCGGCAGAGGGCGTCGTTGGTGCGGAGCAGCCGGCCGTGCTGGTCGCCGCCCATCTCGGCGATGGCCATGCCGCTGGGGGCGTACTCGAAGGCCTGGCGGAAGCTTTCCTCGCTGGCGCGGAGGGCCTGCTGCTCGCGTTCGAGCCGGACGAGGGCGCGCTGCATGTTGGCGCGCAGCCGGGCGTTGCTGATGGCGATGGCGGCCTGGAAGGCGTACATCTGGAGGGCTTCGCGGCCCCAGGGGCCGGGCCTGCGGCCGTTGCGCGGCTGGTCGACGGATATGACCCCGAGCAGCTCCTCGCCGGAGGAGTACATGGGCGCGAGCAGCCGGTCCATGGGGTGCCACTCGTCGACGAACCGGGGCTGGGGGCCGTCGCTGCGCCACTGCGGTATGTCGTCGTCGTCCAGCACCCAGCCCTCGGTGTGCGGGATGAAGCGGAGTTCGCCCCACTGCTCGCCCATGGTGAGCCAGCGCTCCCAGGCGTTCCGGGCGCCGACCCGGCCGGCCATCAGTGCCTCGGCGCCGGAGTCGCCCGCGACGGCGGCGACGACGAGGTCACCGTCGGGGCGGACCAGGTTCACGGCCGAAAGTCCGTACCCCAGGCCGTTGATGATGCCGTTGGCGACGGTCTGCAGGGTGTCCGCCAGGCTGCGGGCGGTGTTGAGGTCCGCGACGACATGGTGGAGCTGGCGCAGCGTCGCAAGCCGGACGTAAGGCTCCGACTCGGTTTCCATCGCTCGCACCCCCCGAGACCTGACACAACTCCAGAGTCCTAGTCGTCCGATTACCACGGTCACTGAATCACAGCGAGCTGTTCACCCGGTACACAGGGTCAACAATTCCTGCCAGCTGTGACTCAAGTCACAGCACATGATGAACGGTTGAGGTAGAGGGTCGGGAGCACTTCTGACACTTATTGAACGCAAATTCGGAAACGGATGACACCCTTCCGGGCGGTCTCGGCCATCGGACCTAGGTCCCGCCTGGGCCCCGGGGCCGATGCGGACCGGATCCGGCGCCGGATAGCGTTCCTGGCGTGTTGCAGCAGACCCCTTCCCCTCGCGCCGAGACCATCCCCCATGCTGATGGGGTGAGTGACGACGTATTCCGTGCCGCCATGTCCCGGCTGGGCGCGGGCGTGGTGCTGGTGACCGCGTTCGATCCGGAGGACGGACCGAGCGGCGAGGACGTCGGCATGACGGCGACCTCGTTCCTGTCGGTGTCCCTCGATCCGCCGCTCGTGATGGTGAGCGTTCGCAACGATTCCCGCATGGACGACCTGCTGGAGCGGCAGCCGCTGTGGGCGGTCTCCGTCCTGTCCGAGAGCCAGCGTCAGATCGCCGGACGGTTCGCGATGAAGGGCCGGATCAGCGACCGGCTGCTCTTCGGCGACCTCCCGCACGAGCGCGGCGAGGTCGCCGGCGCGCCGCTCGTCGACGGGGCACTGGCCGTCCTGGAGTGCCGGACGGAGCAGCGCGTGCCGGCGGGCGACCACACACTGGTGATCGGCCGGGTGCTGACCGCCCGCACGCCGAGCGCGGAGGGCGGGCCGCTGCTCTACTTCCGGGGGCGCTACCGCCACCTGGGGTAGGGCGGGCTCACCGGGGCCGGGCGCGGGCGGGCGCTGCGGTCACCAGTCGCGGCCGGATCACCAGCGGTCACCGGTCCCGGCCGGATCACCAGTCCCGGCCGGAGCGGCCCCGCTTCGTGTCACCGCGCTGCTTCTTCTCCCGCAGCCGGCGCTCGTTGATGCCGCGCGGCACCCGCGTCTTGCGCCGGGGGCGCGGCGGGGGCGCGGTCGCCTCGGCGAGCAGCGCCGCCAGCCGGACGGCCGCGGTCTCCCGGTTGCGCCACTGGGAGCGGTGCTCGGCGGCCCGTACGGACACGACGCCGTCCGTGAGCCGCCCGGCGAGCCGCTCCAGCGCCCGGTCCTTCCAGACCTGGGGCAGCGAGTCGGTCCGCGCCAGGTCGAAGCGGAGCTCGACCCGGCTGTCGCTGGTGTTGACGTGCTGGCCGCCGGGGCCGGACGAGCGGGAGAAACGCCACATGAGCTCGGCCTCCGGCAGGGAGACCGAGCCACGGATGACGTAGGGCCCGGACATGTGTCCCATGATCCAGGCTCGGGGCCGCCGCGTCACCTCTTTTCCCGGCGCCGCCCGGCCCGTCCCGCCCCGGCGCCCGGCGGAGGGGCCCCGCGGGGGGCCCGATACGGATTCCGGGTAAAGAAAGTAAAGCGATCCGGAACCCTGTGCCGACCTCGCCGCGTTATGAAGGGTGACGGTAGCTTCGTCACCGGCACGAAGCCCGACACACTGACGAGGAAAGGGACATCCCCATGGCTGTAAGCCTGTCCAAGGGCGGCAACGTCTCGCTCACCAAGGAGGCGCCCGGCCTCACCGCCGTCACGGTCGGCCTCGGTTGGGACGTCCGCACCACCACCGGCACGGACTTCGACCTCGACGCGAGCGCGATCGCGGTCAACCCCGGCGGGAAGGTCGTCTCCGACGGCCACTTCGTCTTCTTCAACAACAAGTCCACCCCGGACCAGACCATCGTGCACACCGGTGACAACCGCACCGGCGAGGGCGCGGGCGACGACGAGGCGATCAACGTCAACCTGGCGGGCCTCCCCGCCGACGTCGACAAGATCGTCTTCCCGGTCTCGATCTACGACGCCGAGAGCCGCAGCCAGAACTTCGGCCAGGTGCGCAACGCCTACATCCGCATCGTCAACCAGGCCGGCGGCGCCGAGGTCGCCCGCTACGACCTGAGCGAGGACGCGGCCACCGAGACGGCCATGGTCTTCGGCGAGCTCTACCGCAGCGGCGCGGAGTGGAAGTTCCGCGCGGTGGGCCAGGGCTACGCCTCCGGCCTGGCGGGCATCGCCCAGGACTTCGGCGTCAACGTCTGACGCACGCTCGTCCGCTGACCTGCCGTCGGCCCCCGGATCCTCGCCGACCGGGGGCCGTCGCGTTAGCGTGCCGCGCATGATCCTCGAACCGCTCACGGTCACCGACGACGGGGTCCACGGGCCGCTCGGGCCCCACGGGCTGCCCGCGCCACTGCTCGACGAGCTGACCACGCTCTACCGCTCCGACCCCGTCTTCCAGCGGATCAGCGGCGACTTCCCCGACCCGGAGGACATCCGGCCCGAGCAGGTGGCCGCGAGCCTCGCCGAGGAGCTGGCGCACCCTTCCTCCGAGGTGCTGCTCGCCCGCGAGGGCCACCGGCTGCTCGGCGTGGCCATCACCCTGGCCGAGCACCCGGACCCCGACGACCCCGACCCGTGGATCGGCCTGCTGATGGTGCACGGCCAGGAGCAGCGCACCGGGTACGGACGGGAGCTGGCCGGACTGGTGGAGGAACGGCTCCGGGCCGGCGGCGCGGACGGCGTACGGCTGGCCGTGCTGGAGAGCAACCCCCGGGCGCTGGCCTTCTGGGCCGCGCTGGGCTACGAGATCATCGACCACCGCGAGGACCGGCGGCTGCACCGCCCGTGCCTGGTTCTGCGGAAGCGGCTCACGGAGCGCTGAGCACCCGGCGCCGCCGGCTCGCTTCGGGGACGGGCCCCGCACTTTCCCCTGCGGTCCACCGCACCGGTGCGCCGACTCACCGACGCCGCCGGTGCGCCGGTGTATCGGTGCGCCTCAACTCCCTTCACCCGCGCGGAACTTCGCATTCCGGCGCCCCCGCGACGCCCTCTCCCCTCGCACCACTCTCCCCGCCCGGACAAATGCCCGGATTTCAGCCTGCATCAGCTCAGTTCGGCTCGTATAACGAACATGTCCTGACGTAAATGGAGAACGTCAGGTCAAATCTGTGTTGCTTACCTGTCAAAAAGAATCAACCAATGGCACGCTCAGCTCGGCTCGTTCGCCTCCGCGGACGGGCCGGCCCTCCCCTGCGCATCTGTAGGGAAGGGCCGTTCCTCGGCATCACTCAGCACCGCACCCGCACTCCTGTTTCGCCGGGCCGTCCCACCCAGGGCGGTCCGCCCCCACGAACGGGCCGCACTGCCGGCGGCCCTCCTTCAAGGAGACCGAGTGAGACGCACGCCCAACTCTCCCCGGAAGCACGCGCTTCGCGCCGCGGCCCTGGTGGCCTCGGCCGCCATGGTCGCCGTCGGCGTCCCGACGGGCACGGCGAACGCCCAGCCCGACCGCGCGTCCGGAGCCACAGCGCCTGCGCTGTCCGGATCGCAGCGCGCTTCCGCGATCAAGGCCGCGCAGGCCGACGCCTCGGCCCAGGCCGACGCGCTGGGCCTCGGCGGCAAGGAGAAGCTCCTCGTCCGCGATGTGATCAAGGACGCGAACGGCACGGTGCACACCCGCTACGAGCGCACCTTCGACGGGCTGCCGGTCCTCGGCGGCGACCTCGTGGTCCACGAGACGAAGGACGGCGCCCGGAGCGTCACCAAGGCGGCCCGGACCGCGATATCCATGGCGGACACCGACGCGGAACTCCCCGCCTCCGCTGCGAAGAAGACGGCTCTCGAGGCCGCCGCCGACGGCACCACGAAGACCGCGGCCGACGCGGCTCCCCGCAAGGTGATCTGGGCGGCCTCCGGCAAGCCCGTGCTGGCCTGGGAGACCGTGGTCACCGGCCGGCAGCACGACGGCACCCCGAGCAAGCTGCACGTCATCACCGACGCGACGACCGGCAAGCGCCTCTTCGCGGACGAGCGGATCGAGACCGGCACCGGTACCGGCGGCTACAGCGGCCGGGTCACCCTCGGCACCCGGAGGAGCGGCGGCTCGTACGAGCTCCGGGACACCGCCCGCGGCGGGCACCGCACCAACGACCTGAGGCAGGGCACCTTCGGGACCGGCAGCCTCTTCAAGGACGCCGACGACGTCTGGGGCGGCGGGCGGCAGAGCGCCGCCGTCGACGCCCACTACGGCGCCGCCACCACCTGGGACTTCTACAAGAACGTGCTGGGCCGCAACGGCATCAAGGACGACGGCGCCGGCTCGTACTCCCGCGTCCACTACGGCGACGGCTACGTCAACGCCTTCTGGGACGACGACTGCTTCTGCATGACCTACGGGGACGGCGACGACAACGCGAACCCGCTGACCTCGCTGGACGTCGCCGCGCACGAGATGAGCCACGGCGTCACCTCCAACACCGCCGGGCTCAACTACAGCGGCGAGTCGGGCGGCCTCAACGAGGCGACCTCCGACATCTTCGCCACCTCCACGGAGTTCTACGCGAAGAACCCCGCGGACCCGGGCGACTACCTCATCGGCGAGAAGATCGACATCAGAGGCAACGGCACTCCGCTGCGCTACCAGGACGAGCCGAGCAAGGACGGCGCCTCGGAGGACTACTGGTTCCCGGGCATCGGCGACGAGGACGTCCACTACTCGTCCGGCCCGGCCAACCACTTCTACTACCTGCTGTCCGAGGGCAGCGGCGCCAAGACCGTGGGCGGCGTGCGCTACGACAGCCCGACCTACGACGGCTCCACGGTGCGGGGCATCGGCCGGGCCAAGGCCGAGCAGATCTGGTACACGGCCCTGACCACGTACATGACGTCCACCACCAACTACAAGGGCGCCCGCAAGGCGACCCTGCGGGCGGCGGGTGACCTGTACGGGACGACGAGCACCGAGTACAAGGCGGTCGCCGCCGCCTGGACCGCGATCAACGTCAAGTAGCCCTCCGCGCAGGGCCGCCCGCCCGTGCGGCGGGTGACTCGGCGGGAGGACGCGGGCCGCACCGTACGCGACGGTGCGGCCCGTGGCGCAGGTGCGTCAGCTTCGGTGGTGCGTCCGCTCTGGTGGTGCGCCCGCTTCGGTGGTGCGGCGTCCCTTCCGCGAAGGAGGCCTGTCCCCGGCGCTGGGCCGCTCCGCCCCGGTGCTGATCGCTTCGCCCCGGTGCGGCCGTTCTGTTCCGGCCGCCCACGCAATTACGCTGCCAGGCATGACACAACACGTGCGCGGTGTGGTTGCTCCCGGCAAGGGCGAGCCGGTCCGGGTCGAGACGATCGTGATCCCGGACCCCGGCCCGGGCGAGGCGGTGGTGAAGGTGCAGGCCTGCGGGGTGTGCCACACCGACCTGCACTACCGGGAGGGCGGCATCAACGACGAGTTCCCGTTCCTGCTCGGACACGAGGCGGCGGGCGTGGTGGAGTCCGTCGGTGACGGCGTGACCGACGTGGCCCCCGGCGACTTCGTGATCCTCAACTGGCGTGCGGTGTGCGGCGAGTGCCGGGCCTGCAAGCGCGGCCGCCCCTGGTACTGCTTCGACACCCACAACGCCCGCAAGCCGATGACGCTGAAGGACGGCACGGCGCTCTCCCCGGCCCTCGGCATCGGCGCCTTCGCCGAGAAGACACTGGTCGCCGCCGGACAGTGCACCAAGGTCGACCCGTCGGCGAGCCCGGCCGCGGCGGGGCTGCTCGGCTGCGGCGTGATGGCGGGCCTCGGCGCGGCCATCAACACCGGCAACGTGGGCCGCGGCGACTCGGTCGCGGTGATCGGCTGCGGCGGCGTCGGCAACGCGGCCGTCGCCGGGGCCCGGCTCGCCGGAGCCTCGAAGATCATCGCGGTGGACCTGGACGAGCGGAAGCTGGAGCTGGCCCGTTCCCTGGGCGCCACGCACACCGTCGACGCCCGCACGGCCGACGTGGTCAAGGGCGTCCAGGAGCTGACCGGCGGCTTCGGCGCGGACGTCGTCATCGACGCGGTCGGCCGCCCGGAGACCTACCAGCAGGCCTTCTACGCCCGCGACCTGGCCGGAACGGTCGTCCTCGTCGGCGTGCCCACCCCCGAGATGCGGCTGGAGCTGCCGCTGCTCGACGTCTTCGGGCGCGGCGGCGCGCTGAAGTCGTCCTGGTACGGCGACTGTCTGCCGTCCCGCGACTTCCCCGTGCTGATCGACCTGTACCTCCAGGGGCGGCTCGACCTCGACGCGTTCGTCTCGGAGACCATCGGGCTGGACGACATCGAGGAGGCGTTCGCGAAGATGCACCGCGGGGACGTGCTGCGTTCGGTGGTGGTCTTCTGATGACGGTCCACTCCTCGGTCCGGGTCGACCGGCTCGTCACCTCCGGCACCTTCTCCCTCGACGGCGGCACCTGGGAGGTCGACAACAACGTCTGGCTGGTCGGCGACGACAGCGAGGTCTACGTCATCGACGCGGCGCACGACGCGGACGCGATCCTCACCGCCGTCGGCGACCGCCGGCTGCTCGGCATCATCTGCACGCACGGCCACGACGACCACATCGACGCCGCCCCGGAGGTCGCCGAACGGGCGGGCGCGCCGATCCTGCTGCACCCGGACGACGACGAGCTGTGGCGGATGCGGCACCCGGACCTCCGGCCGGACGCCGCGCTGGCCGACGGCGAGGTGCTGAACGTGGGCACCGCCGAGCTGCACGTCCTGCACACCCCCGGGCACAGCCCCGGCGCGGTCTGCCTCTACGCCCCGGAGCTGGACACCGTCTTCTCCGGCGACACCCTCTTCCAGGGCGGCCCGGGCGCCACCGGCCGGTCGTTCTCGTCGTTCCCGACGATCGTCGAATCGATCCGGGAGCGGCTGCTGGCGCTGCCGCCGGAGACGGTCGTCCGGACCGGACACGGCGACTCCACCACCATCGGTGACGAGGCGCCGCACCTGGACGAGTGGATCGCCCGCGGGCACTGAGGCGCTTCGCCGACGCCGGGCCGGCATACCAGTCCTGGCCGCCGATGCGGTCCGGGCCGGGCTCCCGACGGGCAGGCCGGGCTTCGATGCCGGTCCGGGCAGCGGATCCGGCCCGCCGGTCCGGCCGCGCCGAGACCGATCGGGCCCGCCGACGCTGATCGGGCCCGCGGGCGCCGATCCGGCCCGCGGCCCGGCGCAGGCCTTGGGCTCCGGCGCGGGCGCGGGCTCCGGCGCGGGCGCGGCCTCCGACGCGAGGCCACCCGGCCCCCGCCGGTCCGGGCCGCCGCCGGTCCGGGCCGCCCCGCCGGGCGCGGCGTCCCGGCCGAGAGGCGGCGGGAGACCGGTGCCTCCGGTCGTGACACCATCGATGGGTGATCGACCTCGGCTATTCGCTCTCCCGCCGCTTCCCGGACCCGCCGCAGACGGACTACCGCACGGCGGACGTCCGCGCCCTGCGGCACGACCTGTTCTGCGGAGACGTCTACCTCGCCGACACCAAGGCCGACCGGGAGCTGTCCACAGCCTGGGGATGGGTGCCGGTGCTCGACTTCGCCTGGGCCCTGTGCGACATCGTCGAGCAGCTCGACCGCGACCCCCGGGGCAGCCGTTCGCACCGCGCCCAGTACGCCGAGCTCGACTTCACCGAGTCCGCCGACCGGATGTGCTTCGAGCGGCGGTTCGGCTGGGTGGACGTCACCGCCGACTGGATGCCCGCCGACGAGCCCCCGCTGACCTTCAACCACGCCGCGCTGCGCCGCGAGGCCCGCGACTTCCTGCACGACCTGATCGCCGACCTCACCGACATGCACGACGGCCTCGGCGACAACCCCGCCGTCTGGGACCTCCAGGCCCGCTTCCGCCGCGTCTGACACCGGCTGCGCCACGCCCACCGTCACGGGCCACGCCGCGGCAACGTCCCACCGCCACGCACAGCCCTTGATCCACCGCCATGGCCGAGCGCCGCGGCACACCCCCGCAGACCGCGGCTCCCACCGCCCCCGGCACCCGCCGACGCCGACTACCACCGCCCCCGGCACCCACCGACACAGGCGCCGGCGCCGACTCCCGTCGCTCCCGGACCCGCCGGCTCCCGTCGACCGCCCCCGCGCTCCCGGACGGGCCCTGAACGGGCCCGCATCACTCCCCCGGGCTCTCCACCCGCACGCCGATCTGTGCCGCGAACGCCGGTGCCAGATCGAGCAGTTGAGCCGGGCTGATCACGGCGCCCGCCAGCCGCTCCACCCCGCGCGCGATGTCCAGCTCCGTCACCGCACGCAGATCGACCTCGCTCAGCTCCGCGCCGTGGAAGTCGACCGCCCGCAGCGTGCAGTCCCGGAACTCCACCCGCTCCAGGCGCGCCTGCCCGAAGTCGGCCTCGATCAGCACACAGCCCTCGAACACCACGTCCTTCAGGGACGCCGTCCGCAGGTTCAGGTAGTCGATCTTGCCGCCCCGGATCAGGACCCGCTCCAGAGCAGCGCCGTGCAGCTGTGTGCCGCCGAGCCGCGCCTCGGTGAGCTCCACATCCCGCAGCAGCGCGCCGGACAGATCCGTCCCGACGCCCCGCACCTCGTCCAGCACGCAGTCGACGAACCGCGCGCCGGACAGCCGGGCCCCGTCCAGCCCGCAGCGGTACATCCCGCAGTCCATGAACCGCGCCGCGCCCCCGTCCCCACCGCCGAGGTCGAGATCCGCGAACGCCAGCCCGTCGTAGTCCCCCTCCGGCTCCGGGCCGTCGCCCGTGAACGGCCGCAGCGGCGGCAGCCGCACCTCGGGCCGCCGTACCCCGCCGGCCGGCTTCCTGCGCCGCGCCATGCGTCACCACCTCCCGGGGCCATGGTGTCCCACGGAACCGACAGCGCACGTCGAACGCCCACCACACCCCCTTGGCACCACCTTCGACGGGAGTCAATATAGATGTATGCCTAAATTGATGGAGGCGACGGCCACCGGGCTTCCGGCGCCCTGCTGCCCCCCGCTGACCTCCCCGGATCTGTCCGAGAAGGACGCGGAGGCCATGGCCGCGATGTTCAAGGCGCTCGCGGACCCGGTGCGTCTGCGCCTGTTCTCCCGCGTGGCGTCGCACGAGGGCGGGGAGGCCTGCGTCTGCGACATCCAGGACGTCGGGGTGTCGCAGCCGACCGTCTCGCACCACCTGAAGAAGCTGCGCGAGGCCGGGCTGCTCACCGCCGAACGCCGGGGCACCTGGATGTACTACCGCGTCGCGCCCGGCGCCCTGACCGCCATGGCCGCGATGTTCACCGGTCCGCGCTGACGCCCGCACCCGCACCGCGAGCGGACGGGGACTCCCGGCCGGGCGGGGGCGGATCGCCGGCCGCCGGAGCCCCCGCGCCGCGGAACGTGCTCCGGTAGGCGCTCGGCGACACCCCCAACGCGGCCTGGAAGTGCTGGCGCAGCGACGCCCCCGTACCGAACCCGGCGTCCGTCGCGACCCGGTCCACCGGCAGATCGGTCTCCTCCAGTAGCTGCCGGGCCCGTTCGAGACGCCGCTGGGTCAGCCACTGCACCGGGGTGATGCCGACCTCCTCCCGGAAGCGGCGGCTGAACGTCCGGACGCTCATCGACTCCTGCGCGGCCAACTCCCGCAGGGAGAGCGGCCGGTCGAGCCGGCGCAGCGCCCAGGCGCGCGCCGTACCGGTGGAGGACCGCCGCGTCTCGGGCACCGGCCGCTGGATGAACTGGGCCTGGCCACCGTCCCGGTGCGGCGGGACGACCGTACTGCGGGCGACCTCGTTGGCCACCGCGGCGCCGTGATCGCGCCGGATCATATGGAGACAGAGATCGATGCCCGAGGCCTCGCCGGCGGAGGTGAGGACATCGCCGTCGTCGGTGTAGAGCACGTCCGGATCGAGCTCCACCGCCGGGTACAGCTCCCGGAACCGGTCGGCGGACTTCCAGTGGGTGGTCGCCGGGCGCCCGTCGAGCAGTCCGGCGGCGGCCAGCACGAAGGCTCCGGTGCAGATCGAGGCGGTCCGGGTGCCGGGCCGGATCCGGGAGAACGCCTCGGCCAGCGGTCGGCTCAGCCGGACCTCGCTCGCGGCCCCGTCCTCCTCGTGCGACGCCGGAACGATCACCGTGTCCGCGGTGCCCAGCAGCTCCGGCCCGTGCTCCACCCGGACAGGGAAATCGGCGTCCGTCCTGATCTCCCCCGGGACGAGTGCGCAGGTCACGACCTCGTACAGCCGCTCTCCCCCGCCCGGCGCCCGCGCCGAACCGAACAGCTGGTGCACCAGCCCCAGCTCCATCGGCATCACACCGTGCCGGACGAGCACCACGACCCGGTGCCGTCCCGGACCCGCGGAGCCGGAGTGCACAGAACCACGCATGGCGCGATTCTTTCACACCCTGGCCATCCAGCCACTCGTTGCGGACGGACCCGCCGCACATGCTGTTCCTGTGGCGCCGAAAAACGACGCGGCGTCGCCCCGGCGCCCGGGCCACGGCTCGGACGCGGGTCCCGACAGCCCCACGGCGCCACGAGCCACCGCACCACGAACCGGCCGGCACGAAACGGCCGGCACGAAACGGCAACCGGCAGTCGGCAGTCGGCAGTCGGCAGTCGGCAGTCGGCACGAACCGGAAGGAGCGTTTCCCGTGAACGTCCTGTGGGTGTTCGCCCACCCGGAACAGCGGTCCCTCAGCGGCTCACTCCGCGACGAAGGCGTCCGCACCCTCACCGAGGCAGGCCACGCCTGCCGGATGTCCGACCTCTACGCGATGGGGTGGAAGGCGACCGTCGACCGGGACGACTACCCCCGCCACGCCCCGGAGGAGCGGCTGATCATCGGCACGGCCTCCCGGCAGGCCCACCACACCGGCACCCTCAGCCCCGACATCCGGGCCGAGCAGGAGAAACTCGCCTGGGCGGACACGGTCGTCCTGCAGTTCCCGCTCTGGTGGTACTCCACGCCGGCCATCCTCAAGGGCTGGTTCGACCGGGTCTTCGTCAAGGGCTTCGCCTACGGCGTCCCCGATCCCCGGCGCCCGGGCCGCAACCTCCGGTACGGGGAGGGCGGGCTCGCGGGGAAGCGCGCCCTGGTCGTCGTCACCGTGGGCAGCCCGGAGGCGCCGTTCGGCCCGCGCGGCGTCCACGGCCAACTGGACCAGGTGCTGTTCCCGTTGCTGCACGGCACGCTCTGGTACACCGGCATGACGGTGCTGCCCCCGGTCGCGGTGTACGGCGCCGAGCGCGTCTCCCCGGAGGCCTACGCCGAGGCCGCGGCCCTGCTCAGGGAGCGGCTGACGGCCATCGAGGACACGCCCCCCATCCCGTACCGCACCCAGAACGGCGGCGACTACGACGACGCCCTGGTCCTCCGCCCCGAGGTGGCTCCGGACGGCACCGGCCTGGAGGTGCACTACGCCTGCTGAAGCGGCCGTTCACCCCGCCGACCCGGCCCTCTCCGCCACCGTCACCCCGGGTGCCGGGTGGGTGGGCCGGGCCGGTGGGATGGCAGGCCGTGGGGCGCCGCGCCGGTGGGATGGCAGGCCGTAGGGCGCCGGGCCGGTGGGATAGGCCGGTGGGATGGCAGGCCAGTGGGGCGCCACGCCGGTGGGCGGAAGGCGGACGCCGCCTCCGCCGACCGGCTCGGCCTCAGGCCCCCGCGGACTTGGCCGTCTTGGCGGCCTTGGCGGCCCGCTTGGCCTCCTGCTTGTAGGCGCGCACCTTGTCCAGCGACTCGGGTCCGGTGATGTCGGCCACCGAACGGTACGAGCCCTCGTCCCCGTACGAGCCCGCCGCCTCCCGCCAGCCCTCGGGCGTCACACCGAGCTGCTTGCCCAGCAGGGCCAGGAAGATCTGCGACTTCTGCTTGCCATAGCCGGGCAACGCGTTCAGCCGCCCCAGCAGCTCCTTGCCGCTCCCGACGCCGCGCCACACCGCGCTCGGGTCACCGTCGTAGTGCTCGACCAGGAACTGGCAGAGCTGCTGCACCCGCTTGGCCATCGAGCCCGGGTAACGGTGCACGGCGGGCTTCTCCGACAGCAGCGCGGCGAACGCCTCGGGGTCGTACGCCGCGATCGCCTCCGCGTCCAGGTCGTCACCGCCCATACGCTGGGCGATCGTGTACGGCCCGGAGAAGGCCCACTCCATCGGCACCTGCTGGTCGAGCAGCATGCCCACCAGCGCGGCCAGCGGGCTGCGGCCGAGCAACTCATCGGCCTCCGGCTGCTGCGCGAGCCGCAGTGTCACATCCATGACCAGCCCATCCTCGTCTTCCCGATCGACACAGACCCGGCCCCGCACTCACCTCGGGCAACAGCAGCCCGGCGGCCTGCATGACGTACGTCGCTGCCACCACGCTAAGCGGTCCACGAGGCCCGGGCGATTTCTGGGCCACAGCTTCGCACCGGTGCCCCTGCCCGGTCCGCAACTCGCATCGCAGGCCCACCCTGTCCGGTGTCACCACGCAGGAGCTCGGCGCACCGGTGTCCGGATCAGGTGTGCCGTGACCGTATGACCGCGATGATCACCGTCGATCTCGACGCGGTCCGCCAGGGCGGTGACCATGCCGAGTCCCCGCCCGTGCGTGTCCCCCTTTGATGGGCGTTCGACGCGAGGCACGGCTCCCGCCCCACCGGAGTCGGTCACCGAGATGGCGATGCGCTCCCGATTGACGACGATCGTCACGTGGAAGGTGCCGGTACCGCTCTTCGTGTGTAACAGGGCGTTCGCACCGAGCTCCGTCACGATCAGGGCAGCGTCGTCCACCTGAGGACTGCCGACCAGCACGTCGCGAGTCCAGTTGCGAGCCCTACGCATCTCTTCGGGCCGACCGACAAAGGTGCATCCGTAGCTGAGCAAGGGCGGTCCCTCCATGACGCCGAGCTGGGGACTTCCACGCGGAGCAGCCCCGCGTCCGCACCCCCGCACCCAGCAGCCGTACAATTAGTACGGCACAGTACTCCCAGTACCGGAAGTGTCAGTGCGAGAACGTACTTTCACTGCGGGTTACGGGCCGCATAGCGTTCACCCTGCGGCGTGGCGCTGGGCCAGGACGTCGAAGAGGAGGGGAACCGCATGTTCGGGCTGATGGTGCGCTTCACATGCAAGGACGCGTCGGCGGCAGCCGAGTTCGATTCCCTGGTGGAACGGACCGGCGAGCGGATCCGCACGAACGAACCCGGGACGGTGATCTACGCGGTGCACCGTGTTGACGGTCGCCCGTTGGAGCGGATCTTCTACGAGCTCTACCGGGACAAGGACGCCTTCGAAACCCACGAGTCGCAGGACTACGTCCAGGCATTCCTCACCGCACGCGAGGAGTACGTGTCCACCACGGTGGTCGACCGACTGGAATTCGTATCCGGCAAGGGCGTGGACGTTGAGCTCTGAGTACGAGAAGTCGCTCGGCCGCAGGATCGCTTCCCATCGCAAGCGCCGCGGCCTCTCACAGCGGGAGTTCGCCGGGCTTCTGGACCGCTCGGAGGCCTGGGTCTCCCAGGTGGAGCGCGGGGTGCGCCGGATCGATCGGATGACCGTGCTGGAGCGGGTCGCCCGAGTCCTCGACCTGCCGGTTGCCGAACTCGCCTCCGAGGCGCCGGTCGTCGCCGCGACAACCGGTGACCAGCCGCCCGGGGCCCATCGACTGCGGCTGCTACTGAGCACCGCCCACTCCCTGGACGCCATCCTCGTTCCGCATGAGCGACCGGACCCGGCGGCCCTCCGCACTGATGTGGACCAGGCCTGGTCCCTGACCCATGAGGGCAGTTACGAGAGCCTGGCCGAACTGCTGGAGTACCTGATTCCGAGCCTGGAGTCCGCCGCCCGATCGGCGCCCGCGCAGGACAGCCCCGAGCTGTACCGGCTCCTTGCTGCCGCCTATCACGCCTGCGGTGCGGCACTGGCCACCATGGGAGAGAGCGGGGCGGCGTGGATCGCCTGCGACCGAGGGGTGACCGCTGCAGAGCGCGCCGGCGATCCGCTCCTGATGGCCGCCGGTCAGTTCCGGCTCTGCATCGTCTTCCTCGGCGCTCACAACTACGACCAGGCAGCACGCGCTTCCGGGAGCGCCGCGGATGCGATGCGCGCCCTGGCGGAGTCCGGACAGCCCGAGGCCGTGGCCCTTCGAGGCGCCCTCACCCTGCAACGGGCACTGGCGGCAGCCCGGATGAACGAGGCCGAGACGGCATACGGGTACGTCCGCCAGGCCCGTGAGATGGCGGCTCGGGTCGGGGAGGGCCGCAACGACTACAACACCGAGTTCGGACCGGCCAACGTCGCCCTGCACGAAGTGTCGATCGCCATCGATCTGGGAGACGCCGGCCTGGCGCTGCGCGTGGCGGAAGCAATCGATGCCACGTCACTGTCGTCCGAACGGCAGACGCGCTTCCGGATCGATATCGCCCGAGCGCACGCCCAGCGCCGTCAGACCGAAGAGGCGGTGTCCGCGCTTCTCGCGGCCCACCGGCTCTCGCCCGAGATCGTCCACGCCTTGCCGAGCGTGAAGCAACTCGTGTCCGACCTGCTCACCATGAGCAGGACACCGTCCGGGCAACTCCGATCCCTGGCATCGGAGCTGGGCGTACCGGTGTCGGCCTGAGCGTCGACCGCCCTTACGCGCCGCCCTCCGCCGGTGCCGACCTCCGCCGGAGACGCGAAGCACCCCGTACCGATCACGGTTCGGGGCGCTCTCCGCGCTCCTCGTGAGCATGGATCGCGGCGGACTGACCGGCGCGTCAGCCCCGCAGCCGGGACTCGGCGGGTTGTGCGATCACCAAGCGTGCACACTGACGGCAGGCGCGGGCCGAGGCGGCCACCACCGCGTGCGACACCGCGGCAAGCGCCCCGGCGAACGCCAACAGCGGCCAGTCCGTGGCCAGGAGGCAGGCGCCGGCCAGCATGAGCGTGGCGACCGCCATGGCGATGCTGGTGGTCGTGCCGGCCCAGGCGACCGCGCGGGGCAGCCCCTCCGGCGTGGGCAGGCGGCGGGCGAGATGGCCGGTGGCCGCCAACCCGACGGCGGCGAGCAGCGCGGCGACGGTCGCGACCCCGGCCAGATGGACGGCCAGCATCTGCGCCGTACGCGACCACTCCCCTGCCTGCGCGCGGTCGGCGGTCCGGGCCAGGTACCAGCAGGCGACCAGGAAGGGCGCCGCGAGAGCCACGACGCGCGCGGTGTGCCGCGCCTGAGCGATGGTCAGTTCCCGCTGACAGCTCGGTACGAGCTCCTCGGCGGCCCCGAACTCCCGCACCGCTTCCCGGGCGGCGCTCGCATACGGCACCGCGTCACCCTGATGGGCCGCGGCGGTGTCCACGAGCCCGCCGCGGATCTCCTCGATCATCCGGGCCTTGGCACGGGCCGGGCCATGCAGGGCGGCCGTCAGGGTTCCGACGTAGTCGTCGATGGGGTCGGCCGGCCGGCCGACGGCGGTCACATCGCCCCCGCGGGCGGCGCCGTGGGGTTCAGGACCGAGCCGATCGCCGCGGTGAACTCGCTCCACGCCGTCCGCTCCCCGGCCAGGGTCGCCCGCCCCGCGTCCGTCAGCTCGTAGCAGCGCCGGCGCCGCTCGCCGGACGACTGCCAACTGCTGCTGAGCAGCCCGAGCCGCTCCAGCCGGTTCAGGGCCGGATAGATCGTCCCCGTGCGCAACTCCAGCGCGCCGCCGCTGCGCTGCTGGACCGCGGCGATGATCGCGTATCCGTGCAGCGGGCCCGGTTCGAGCACGGCCAGCAACAGTCCGTCCAGGTGCCCTCGCACCGCATCTGCCCTCATGAGTAGGCAGCCTACCCAAAAGAGCTGTTGGCAGTGTATGTATTGGCAGCCAACACATATAGCTTCCGATGACCGGGAGGCACCGCAGTGACCAAGCTGCTGCTGTCCGTGCATGTCCTCGCCGCGATACTGACGGTCGGATCGATCGCCGTGGCCGCTTCGCTCTTCCCCCGCTACGCGCTGCAGGCGTCCGGGGGCGCGGATCCCGACGGGCGGGCCGCCGGAGTCGCCGCCCTGCTGCACCGGATCTGCCGCGGCTACGCCCTCGCAGGCCTCGCGGTGCCCGTCTTCGGGATCGCCACCGGCGCCCGGCTCGGCGTCCTCACCGACGCCTGGCTGATCGCCTCACTCGTGCTGACCACCCTCGCGGCGGGCCTCCTCGCCCTGGCGATCCTCCCCGGCCAGCGGCGGCTGCTGGCAGCGCCCCGCACGCCGGACGCGGACGTGGACGGGGACGTGAAAGCGGAAGCGGACGTAGAAGTGGGCGCAGAAGCTGAATCGGAGCAGAAGACGGCCCCGGACGAACTGCGCCCCGTGGCAACCCGACTGACCATGCTCACCGGCGTGTTCAACCTCCTGTGGGCGATCGTCGTCATCCTGATGATCATCCGCCCCGGCTCCACCACGGGTGCGTGACCGCCATGCGCACCCTCCGCATCGCGGCCGCCGTCGAGGCCGCCTCGTTCGTGGCCCTCCTGGGCAACCTCTTCACCGCGCACATCCCGGCGATCACGTCACTCGTCGGCCCCCTGCACGGCACGGCCTACCTCGCCGTCATCGCGGCCACCGCGCTGACGGCCGCGGCCCCGACGAGCGCCCGGTGGCAGTCCGCCGTCCCCGGAGTCGGCGGACTGCTCGCCCTGCGACTGATCGGGCGGAGAACCCCACAGCACACCTGACCGCCGGAGAACCCCGCCGCGCACCGCCCTTCCCCCACTTCCACAAGCGGGGCGACCAGCCGGGTCGGAACCAGCCCCGAGCGGCCGTTCCCGCACCACCCCCTACAGCTGATGCAGCCACGCGTTGACGAGCAGCACCGCCAGCAGCGCGAACACCACGGACAGCGCGACCGGCCACCAGGGCCGCCGGCCACCGGACGCCGGCGGCTCCAGGGCCCGGTCGGCGGCCGCGACACCCCGGAGCACGCCGAGCGCCGCCAGCACCACCGGCACGGCGACCAGCGCATGAACGACCCACGCCCCCACCAGCGTCGGCCCGCCCCACGAGTGCTCGTAGTCATGCGCGTCGATCAGCGGATACAGCAGCCCGTTGGCGGTCGCCTGCCCCGCCAGCAACGCCACGGCCCAGCCGAACAGCCCCAGCGCGACACCGCACCCGCCCCGGAGCACCAGGCCGCCCCGGCCCTGCCCGATGCCGGCCACCAGCCTGCCGACGGCAGCCGGAAACAGCACCAGCCCCCGCCCCGCAGCACGCCATGCGGAGGCCCCCACGAGAGCCGACACGACCGGCACCCACCTGCTGCGATTCGCCCCGCGGGGCTGCGTGTTGACCATGCGGCAAGTCAACCAACGCGACAGCGCCGACTCCATCGTGCGGGCACGAGGAAACCACCTTCGTGCTGGCCTCACCCTTCGGACCTCACGGAAGGCAGCATGAATGGACAACGCCGTGGTGCTCGCGGGGTCCGTTCCCCGGTCACCGTCCCGCCGGGGCGCCCCTGCCCGTGTAACGGCCGGGTGCGGTGCCCACGAGCCGCTTGAAGTGCCGGGTCAGATGCGACTGGTCGTAGAAACCGACCTCGGTCGCCACCTCCGCGGGCGGCCGGCCGTCGAGCAACAGCCGCCTGGCGCGGTCGACGCGGCGGGCCATCAGGTACTGGTGCGGGGCAATACCGAAGGCGGCGCTGAAGGCCCGCACCAGGTGGGTCGGATGGGCGTGCAGGAGCTCGGCCGCCTCGTCCAACGTCGCCCCCTGGACCAGCCGTTCGTCCAGGAGTTCCCGCAGATCCTCGGCCACGCCGCGGCCGGGCTCCGGCGGACGCCGGACGAGCCGGGGCCGCAGGTGGCCGCGCAGCCGTTCGCCGATCAGGGCGAGACGGCTCTCCGCCTCAAGTTCGTCACCCCGGTGCGCGAGGGCCGTGTGCAACTGCCCGACGCGCCGGCGCAGGAGCGGGTCGGCCAGGTCCGGGCCGTCGACCGCCGGGCCGATGAAGCTCTCGTTCAGCAGGCTCAGGTCCAGGTAGAGCACCCGCTTGCGGAAGCCCTGCGGGGTGGCGGGGGAGCCGTTGTGCGGGATCTGCGGCGGGAGCAGGGACACCGTGTCGTCCGGGGTGCCGCACTCGCGACGGTTCAAGTCGTAGCGGACCGCGCCGTCGTCAACGATCAGCAGGGTCCACACGTCGTGGAGGTGCATGGGGTACGCGTGCTCGGTGAAGTGGGCGTGGAAGACCTCCACGACACCCGAGACCGGCGGACACCACGCGGAGATCTCCTGCCGGCCCACCATGCAAGGAATGTACAAGACCGTACGACAGGCCGGTCGGCAGTCTCGGAGCATGACCACCACGAACCCGCCCGTACGTTTCGACACCAAGATCGCCGTCCTGCTGCGCGAGGACCTGGAACCCTGGCAGCGGCTGAACGTGACCGCGTTCCTGGTCAGCGGTCTCGGCTCGGAGCTCCCCGAGGTGATCGGCGAGCCGTACGCCGACGCCGACGGCACCGCCTACCTGCCGATGTTCCGCCAGCCCGTCCTGGTCTTCGAGGGGGCGAAGGAGACCCTGACCGCCGCACACGGCCGCGCCCTGTCCCGCTCGCTGCCACGGGCGGTGTTCACCTCCGACCTCTTCGCCACCGGCAACGACCGGGACAACCGCGCGGCGGTGCGGGCCGTACCAAGGGATCAACTGGATCTGGTGGGCCTCGCCGTGTACGGGCCCCGCAACGCGGTCGACAAGGTGCTCAAGGGCGCCCGCATGCACCCCTGAGCGCTACACGTCAGGCCGGGCAGCGGGAACGGGAGAGTCGGGAAGCCGCTCCCCCACTCAGCGGCGCGCCGTCCCCGCCTTCCCCCACTCAGCGGCGCGCCGTCCCCGCCTTCCCCCACTCAGCGGCGCGCCGTGCCCGCCTCCGCGCACCGCACGCACGTGCTCGCCGCCGGGCGCGCCTCCAGCCGGGCGGCCGGGATCGGCTCCCCGCACCCCTCGCACCGCCCGTAGTCACCGCGCTCCAGGCGCTCCAGCGCCCGGTCCAGTTCGGCCAGCTGATCGTGCGCCTTGGCCAGCAGGGCGGCGACATGGGCCCGCTCGAAGGCCGTGCTCGACCCCTCCGGGTCGTGCTCGTCGTCCACCGCCACCAGGGCGTTCGCCGCGACGATCGCGTCGAAGTCCCGGCTCAGGGCCGCGATCCGGTCACGCGTACCGGCACGCTCGGCCACCAGCCGCTCGCGCACGGCCTCCCGCCCACCCGGAAGCCGGACCCCATCACGGGACGCATCTGTCACCTTCCCCACAACACCCACGCCCGGGCCCGCATTCCGCTCACCCACCGCCCCTCAGGACGACTCCCCACCCCGCCGGCCTCGCTCCCGCCGGCCCGCCCACAGACGTCGCCCACCGACATCGGCCGCACACGACAAAACGCCCCGGACGAAAGATCATCCGGGGCGTTCTCACGGTTCCGTTTCAGAGCCGACTGTCGGGTTCGAACCGACGACCTTCGCTTTACAAGAGCGGTGCTCTACCAGCTGAGCTAAGTCGGCGCCGCGCACCGAAGCCCGTGCGCGGAGGCGGCTCCACTCTACACAGGGCGCTCAGCTTCCGGCATCAGGCGATCCCGGGCTGTGCAACTCGATCCGGGCCTGTCCAACTACTGACAAACCTCGACCCGCCGGGTAGCGTCCTGGCAACCCACTATCAGTGGACTACTCCTTTACTCGGATCGTCCGGCACGTTCCTGCCGGTGAAGGGATATATCACCATGGCTACGGTCACCTACGACCAGGCAACCCGGATCTACCCGGGCACCGACAAGCCCGCCGTCGACAAGCTCGACATCCAGATCGAGGACGGCGAATTCCTCGTCCTCGTCGGCCCCTCCGGCTGCGGCAAGTCCACCTCCCTCCGGATGCTCGCGGGCCTGGAGGACGTCAACGACGGAGCGATCCGCATCGGTGACCGCGATGTCACCCACCTCCCGCCGAAGGACCGGGACATCGCCATGGTGTTCCAGAACTACGCGCTGTACCCGCACATGACCGTCGCCGACAACATGGGCTTCGCCCTCAAGATCGCCGGCGTCAACAAGACCGAGATCCGCCAGAAGGTCGAGGACGCCGCCCGGATCCTGGACCTCACCGAGTACCTCGGCCGCAAGCCCAAGGCCCTCTCCGGCGGCCAGCGCCAGCGCGTCGCGATGGGCCGCGCGATCGTCCGCGAGCCGCAGGTGTTCCTGATGGACGAGCCGCTGTCCAACCTGGACGCCAAGCTCCGCGTCCAGACCCGCACCCAGATCGCCGGCCTGCAGCGCCGCCTCGGCATCACCACCGTCTACGTCACCCACGACCAGGTCGAGGCCATGACCATGGGCGACCGGGTCGCGGTCCTCAAGGACGGCCTGCTCCAGCAGATCGACTCGCCGCGCAGGATGTACGACCGCCCGGCCAACCTCTTCGTCGCGGGCTTCATCGGCTCCCCCGCCATGAACCTCGTCGAGGTGCCGATCACCGACGGCGGCGTGAAGTTCGGCAACAGCGTCGTCCCGGTCTCCCGCGAGGCGCTGTCCGCCGCCTCCGACAAGGGCGACCGCACCGTCACCGTCGGCGTCCGCCCCGAGCACTTCGACGTGGTCGAGCAGAACGGCGACACCACCCGCGCCCTCTCCAAGGAGGCCGCGGACGCCCCGGTCGGCCTGGCCATCACCGTCAACGTCGTCGAGGAGCTCGGCGCCGACGGCTACGTCTACGGCACCGCCGACGTCGGCGGCGAACGGAAGGACCTGGTCGTCCGCGTCGGCGGCCGGCAGGTGCCGGAGAAGGGCGCCGTGGTCCACGTCGTGCCGCACCCCGGCGAGACGCACGTCTTCTCCACATCCTCCGGCGAGCGCCTCGGCGACTGACCGGCCGGCACCGGCCCGCACCGCCGAACGCCGGCCCGCGCCCCTGAGCAGCGACCCGCACCGCCGAACATCCGGCCCGCACCGCTGAACAGCCGGACACCGCCGCATCCGCCGGAGCCGACGGCCGCCGACGGCCGCCGACGGGGCCACCCCGCCCCGGCAGCCACCACCGGCCCGGCCCGGCGCCGTACACCCACCCCCGGGTGTACGGCGCCGTCGCCGTGGGCAGCGTCAGGGCATCCGCCCGGCCGGTGCCCACCACCTCTGAGATCACCGCACTTCTGACGTTTCGACCCTCTACGTCAACACGCTGAGCGGACCGGCTCGGCAGTTCGTCACTCAAGAGAGTGACTAAATGCCGTCGAATCATCACTCCTCGCTACGATCGCGTGCGTGAATCACGCAGCCCGCCGCATCGGCAGAACTCTCGCCTTCGTCCTCCCCGTCGTCCTGGTGCTCTCCGGGACGCTCGCGGTCACCAGCGTCCCGTGGTCGGGAACCGGCACCGACTCCCGGATGCTCACGGCGTCCGCGGAGAAGGCCTCCACGCACGCCAAGTCCCGCGCCCCGCAGGACGTGCTCCGCGACCGGCTCCTCGCGGAACTCCAGGAGAAGGACCCGGGCATCGCCCTCACCCACCTCCAGGAGGAGACCAACGCCCGCCCCTCGCTGGCCAAGCACTGCGCCTCCATCGCCCGCGCCCTGGGCCGGGCCGCCGTCGCCAAGTACGGCGGCGCCGCGCACCGCGCGCAGGAGTTCTCCCGCCCCGTCTGTGACACCTCCTTCGCCTACGGCGTCTCCCAGGAGGCCCCCTGACCGCATGCCGCGCATGTCCGGACAACGCCTAGGGTGCACCCATGACCGGTGACCACCGTGCGGATGTGAACGAGGACGTGAGCGCGGCTGTGCGCAACGACGCGGACACCGACGTGTATCCCACACAAGCCGTGATCCTGGCCGGCGGCCAGGGGTCACGGCTTCGTCCGTACACCGACGACCGGCCCAAGCCGATGGTCGAGATCCCCGGAACCGGGACCCCGATCATCGGCCATCAACTGGCCTGGCTCGCCGAGGAAGGCGTCACCGACGCCGTGGTCTCCTGCGGGCACCTCGCCGCCGTCCTCCAGGACTGGCTGCGGTCCGCCGCCGACCGGCTCCCGCTGCGCGTCACCACCGTGGTCGAGGAGGAGCCGCTGGGCCGGGGCGGCGGCCTCAAGTACGCCGCCGCCTCCCTCCCCCACGCCGATCGCCCCTGGTACGCCACCAACGGGGACGTCTGGACGCGCTTCTCGCTGCGCGAGATGGCCGCCTTCCACCACGAGCGCGGCGCGGACGCCACGGTGGCGCTGGCCCGGCCGCGGATGCCCTGGGGAGCGGTGGAGACCGACGAGTTCGGCCACGTGCTGGACTTCATCGAGGCCCCGCTGTCGCCGTATCACATCAACGCGGGGGTGTACGTGCTCTCCGCGGCGTTCACCGGCCTGCTGCCGCTGCGCGGCGACCACGAGCGCACCACCTTCCCGCGGCTGGCCCGCGAACGGCGCCTGGCGGGCTTCCCGCTCCCCCACGGCGCCTACTGGCGCGCGATCGACACGGTCAAGGACCTCTCCGAGGCAGCGGACGAACTCGCCTCCCACACCCGCTGATTCGCCCGGGCAGCACCCGCTGGTTCGCCCGGCCGCACCCGCTGGTCCGCCCGGGCCGCCCCACCTCCGCCGAGTCTGCCGGGCGTACCCCTCCTTCGGCCCGCCCCGCTCCGTCCACGGCACCGCCGCACCAGGCCACCGGGGCGTTGCCAGGGGTGAACATCCCGATCGAGATGACCTTCACGCCGTTCGCCGACGCCCCTCCGGACCACCCGCCCCCACACAGAACGCCGCCCCACGACTCACGTCGTGGGGCGGCGTTCCGGCCCGCGGGACCGGGGGGAGGCGTAGGCGGGCCCGTACGGGGTCCCGGGTCAGCCCAGGATGCCTCCCAGCGCACCGCCGGAGGACGAATCGCCGCCCGAGCCACCGGAGCCCGAGCCGCCGCCGGTGGCCCCGCCCGGGGTGGCACCGCCGCCCGTGGACGACGGGCCCGCCGTCTGGCTCGGCGGCGCCGCCGGAGCGGCCGGCTGCTGCGGCGTCTGCACACCGCTGGTGTCCCGGCCGGAGGGGGACTGGCCCGGCTGCTGCCCGGTCCCGACGGTCGCGGTCTCCCGCGCCGTGTCCGGGCCCGTGGACGCCCCAGCGGAGGCGCTCGGGGTGGCGCTGCGGCTGGCCTCGGGCGAACCCGATCCGGCCGACGTCGGGCCCTGGGAGGCCTGCTCGGACTCCGGCTCCTTCGGCATCGGCGAGCCGGGGAGGTGGTTGCGCGGAGCGTCCGTCGGCCCCGGCACCGTGGTCATGTCCGTGGACCGCACGGCGCTGCCGAGCATCGAGCCGACCAGCAGGGCCAGTCCGCCGACGACCGTCGCCATGACGGCGCCGCGCCGCAGCACCCGCCGCCGCAGGTCCCAGATGCCGACCCGCGGGCCGAGCCGCCGCCAGGCCTCGCCCGCCAGCCGGGCGTCCATCGAGTACACCGGCGCGCCCGCGATGATCAGCGGGCTCCAAGCGGCGAGGTAGATGAAGTCCGGGGCCTCATAGACCGGGACCGAGCGCCAGCTGACCATCATCAGCAGAGTGGCCGAGAGCAGTGCCCCGAACGAGGCGGCCAGCCGCTGCCACAGCCCGAAGACCGTCAGCACCCCGACCACGACCTGGAGGAACGCGACGCTCAGGCCCGAGCCCACCGGGTGCGCCAGGGCGAAGTCCCGCAGCGGCGAGGCGAAGCCCCACGGGTGGAGATGCGTGAGCCAGGTGACCATCGAGCCGCGGCGGCCGCCGTCGAAGTACACGGGGTCGCAGAGCTTCCCCATGCCCGCGGAGATGAGGATGAAGCCGAGGAAGATGCGCAGCGGGAGCAGCACGACGCCGAGGTTCATCCGGCGGCCGGGGTAGTACGCGTGCCGGACCGGGTCCGGCCCCTGGCGCCGGCCGGCGCGCCCCGGGTCGTCGAGCGCGGCGAACTCGTCGGTGTCCGGGCCGTCGTCGTAGTCGTCGTACGCGCCACGGGCGGGCCGGACGCCGCGCAGCAGTTCCGTCTCGCCGGCCTGGGGGGACCGCGGGCCGATGACGGACGGCGGGGCGTCGTCGAGCCGGACGCGGGGCAGCACCTGGGTCGAGCCCATGTCGGCGCCGCCGCCCCGGTTTCCGGTGCCCGAGGCCCGTACGGCCTGGAGGAGATTGCCTGCCGCGCGGTCGCCCGGTTCGCTGCGACCGCTCCACACGACGGGTGCCCGGCGCTTCCCTGCCCCGGGCGCTCCGGCGCCCGACCGTGCGGCGGAGCCGACGAGCTGCCGGGCGTGCCCCGGCGTGCCCCGGCCTCTGACCGGCGTGGCGAGCTGCACGCGGAAGCTCGCGTGGTTGACGATGACCTGGGACGGGTCGCACGGCACCTTCACCGTGCTCAGCACAGGCTCGTCGTCGAACCCTCGCGAGCGTGCCCCCGTAGGGCGGGGTGTTCTGGTGTCCACGCTCATCTAACCGAGTGACGAGCGCATAGGACACTGCCTTGACGCCTCGAACTGTCCGAGGCCCGTCAAGCTGCTCCCCCGCCCCGGGGGAAAGGCTCACGCCCTGCGACGAGCCGTCTCGTAGAGGACGACGCCCGCGGCGACACCGGCGTTCAGCGACTCCGCGCCGCCCGGCATCGGGATCCGCACCCGGATGTCGCAGGTCTCGCCGACGAGGCGGGACAGGCCCTTGCCCTCGCTGCCGACCACGATCACCACCGGGCCGTCCAGCGCCTCGAGGTCCGTCAGCTCCGTCTCGCCGTCGGCGGCCAGGCCGACCACCGTCATCCCGGCCTTCTGGTAGCTCTCCAGGGCGCGAGTCAGGTTGGTGGCGCGGGCGACCGGCGTGCGGGCGGCGGTGCCCGCCGAGGTCTTCCACGCACCGGCCGTCATCCCGGCGGCGCGGCGCTCCGGCACGACCACGCCGTGGCCGCCGAACGCGCAGACGGAACGGACGACCGCGCCCAGGTTCCGCGGGTCGGTCACCCCGTCCAGGGCGACGATCAGCGGGTCCTCACCGGCGTCGAACGCGGCCGCGGCCAGGTCCTCCGGGTGCGCGTAGTCGTACGGCGGCACCTGGAGGACGAGGCCCTGGTGGTTCAGGCCGTTCGTCATCCGGTCCAGCTCGGGCTTGGGCGCCTCCATCAGCGCGATGCCGCCGCGGTCGGCGGCGAGCTGCAGCGCCTCGCGCACCCGCTCGTCGTTGTCGATGAACTGCTGGACGTAGAGCGTGTTCGCCGGGACGCCCTCGCGCAGCGCCTCGGCCACCGGGTTGCGGCCGACGACCAGCTCGTTGGTGCCCTTGGGGCCACCGCGGCGCGGCGCCGGACGGCGGGTGGCCGCCTGCTTGGCCTTGGCGTTGGCGGCACGCTGCTTGGCGTGCCCCTTGCGCGCCGAGGCCGGCGGGGTCGGGCCCTTGCCCTCCAGGGCACGGCGCCGCTGACCGCCACTGCCGACCTGCATGCCCTTCTTGTTGGACGTGCGGCGGTTCCTGCGCTGGCTGTTGCCGGCCATGGGTCACCTAATTTCTTACTGCTGCTGCAATCCTGCGTATGTATGGACTCCGGCGCCCCGGGACCCCCCGGAGCGCCGGTCGATGGTGCAATTGTGCGATCAGCGCGGGCCGAGCTCCCAGCGCGGGCCGGACGGGGTGTCCTCGATCACCAGGCCGGTCTGCTGGAGCTGGTCACGGATCGCGTCGGCGGTGCCGTAGTCCTTGCGGGCGCGGGCCGCCTGGCGCTGCTCCAGCACCAGCCGGACCAGGGAGTCCACGACGCCGTGGAGGTCGTCGCCGCGGTCGGCGCCGGCCCAGTGCTCGTCGAGCGGGTCGAGACCCAGCACTCCGAGCATCGCACGGACCTCCGCCAGGCGGGCGACGGCCGCCTCCTTGTCGTCGGCGGTGAGTGCGCTGTTCCCCTGCCGGACCGTCGTGTGCACGACGGCCAGGGCCTGCGGGACGCCCAGGTCGTCGTCCATCGCCTCGGCGAAGGCCGGCGGCACCTCGGCCGCGGGCTCCACCGGGCCCGCCTTCTCGACGACCCGCTGGACGAAGCCCTCGATCCGCGCGAAGGCCGACTCGGCCTCGCGCAGCGCCTCCTCGCTGTACTCGATCATCGAGCGGTAGTGCGGGGTGCCCAGGTAGTAGCGGAGCACGATCGGGCGCCAGCGCTTGACCATCTCCGAGACGAGCACCGAGTTGCCGAGCGACTTGCTCATCTTCTCGCCGCTCATCGTCACCCAGGCGTTGTGCACCCAGAACGAGGCGAACGCGTCACCGAAGGCCTTGGCCTGCGCGATCTCGTTCTCGTGGTGCGGGAAGACGAGGTCCAGCCCGCCGCCGTGGATGTCGAAGGCCTCGCCCAGGTACTTGTGGGCCATGGCCGAGCACTCCAGGTGCCAGCCGGGGCGGCCGCGGCCCCACGGGGTCTCCCAGCTGGGCTCCCCGGGCTTGGCCGCCTTCCACATGGCGAAATCACGCGGGTCGCGCTTGCCGGTCTCACCGGCGCCCGACGGCTGCTGGAGGTTCTCCAGCTCCTGGTTGGAGAGCCGCAGGTACTCCGGGAAGGACCGCACGTCGAAGTAGACGTTGCCCTCGGCGGCGTAGGCGTGGCCCCGCCCGATGAGGCCGCGCATCATCTCGATCATCTCGGGGATGTGGCCGGTGGCCCGCGGCTCGTAGGTCGGCGGGAGGCAGCCGAGCACGTCGTAGCCGTAGGTGAAGGCCCGCTCGTTGCGGAAGCCGATCGACCACCACGGCTCGCCGCCCTCCGCGGACTTGGCCAGGATCTTGTCGTCGATGTCCGTGACGTTCCGGACGAAGGTCACGTCGTAGCCGCGGTGGGCGAACCAGCGGCGCATGATGTCGAAGTTGAGGCCCGACCTGATGTGCCCGATGTGCGGGGCGGCCTGCACGGTCGCGCCACACAGGTAGATCGAGACGCAGCCCGGCCGGAGCGGGGTGAAGTCGCGGATCTGCCGGGCGCTGGTGTCGTACAGGCGAATGGTCACCCCACAAGGGTAGTGCGCCCACGGCAGTGCCCTGCGACCCGTGGGGTCACAGGGCACGGAAGCATGACGGCCGCGGTACGCCGGACGCCGTACCGCGCCCCGAAAGCTCCAGGTGACGGGAGCCGCGGGCGTCAGATGCTGCCGACGACCTTGCGCGGGGTGATCCGGACGACAACCCGCTCGGCGTCCTGCCCCGACGCGGGGTTGAACTCGGCGTAGGGCTTGCCGGCGTACTTCATGGACAGCGCGTCGATCAGCTCCTGCCCGCCCTCGGTGGTGAGGGTGGCGGTGCCGCGGATCTCGGCGTACGTGTACGGCGCGTCAGCCGGGTTGACCAGCACGGTGACCCGGGGGTCGCGCCGCAGGTTCTTCTCCTTGCGGCGGCCGACCGTGGTGGAGAACAGCACGTCGTCGCCGTCCCGCTTCACCCAGACGACGGACAGCTGCGGGCTGCCGTCGGGCTGGACGGTGCCGACGGTCACGAAGACCGGGCTGTCGAGGAGCTTCTTGAGGCCGTCGGAGAGTGCGGCTGCCACGGCGGTTCCTTCCGGTGCGGGTGTACGGATGAAACGGGGTGCCCCGATCCGTACCCAACTCCCCGGCGTGGAGGCATATTCCTGCGGCCGGGCACCGGTTCGGCGCAGAGCCGGAGAGCGGGCGGGGAGCTGATGTTCGCCCTGGGGGAAGCCGCCGGGAAACGGGGCGCGCGGCCGGGCGGCACGCCGGGGGAACGGGGGCGCGCACTCGGGACGGCGCTCCGATGCAGGGGCCGCGCAGCCGGACGGCGCTCCGCAGAACGGGGACGCACGGCCGACCGGGCCGGGCCGGGGCCGTCGCACACGGCCCCGGCCCGGCGCGGTGGGACGTGGCGTCCCAGGCGCCTCAGCAGGGGCGCCTGAACACCACGGCCGTGGCCAGCGCGGCGAGCCCCTCGGCGCGGCCGGTCAGCCCCAGGCCGTCCGTGGTGGTGCCGGAGACCGAGACGGGCGCGCCCACCGCGGCGGAGAGCGCCTGCTGCGCCTCGGCCCGGCGCTTGCCGATCTTCGGGCGGACGCCGATCACCTGGACCGCCACATTGCCGATCTCGAAGCCCTCGGCCCGGACGATCCGCGCCGCCTCGGCGAGCAGGGTGACGCCCGAGGCACCGGACCACTCGGGCCGGTCCGTGCCGAAGTGCGCCCCGAGATCGCCGACTCCGGCGGCGGAGAACAGCGCGTCGCAGGCCGCGTGGGCCGCGACATCGCCGTCGGAGTGCCCGGCGAGCCCGTACTCGGCGCCCTCCCAGAGGAGGCCCGCGCACCACAGCTCACGGCCCTTCTCGAAGGCGTGGACATCGGTGCCGATCCCGACGAGCGGCAGCACGGGCGCGGCGCCGGACGCGGACGGATCAGGTGCGGCCAACGGATCAGGTGAAGCCATCGGTGGCCCTCCTCCGGGCGAGTACGGCCTCGGCGAGGACGAGGTCCAGCGGCCGGGTGACCTTGAACGCCTCCTCGTGGCCCGGGACGACGACGACCGGAACGCCGAGGCGCTCCACCATGCCGGCGTCGTCGGTCGCCCCGTCGCCCTCGCAGTGGATCTTCTCGTGGGCCTCGACGAGCACGGACCGGTCGAAGCCCTGCGGGGTCTGCACGGCGCGCAGCCGGGCGCGCTCGGGCGTGCCGACGACGGGCTCGGGCTCGCCCGCGGCGGCGGGCTCGACCTGCTTGACGGTGTCCGCGAGCGGCAGCGCCGGGACGACCGCGGGAGCCCCGGACCGTACGGCCGCGGCCACGGCGTCCACCGTGTCGACGGGAACGAGCGGGCGCGCGGCGTCGTGCACCAGGACCACGCCGACGTCGTCGGGGAGCGCGGCGAGGCCGAGGCCCACCGACTCCTGGCGGGTCTCCCCGCCGGGCACGACCAGCACGTCGGTGGTCTCCGGCAGGGCGTGGTCGTCGAGGAGGGTGCGGACCTCGGCGGCACCGTCCGGCGGAGCGACCACGACGACGAGCGAAACGGCTCGGGAGCGGGCCATCGCCCGCACGGCGTGCACCAGCATCGGCGTGCCCGCCAGCGCCCGCAGCGCCTTGGGGGCACCGGGGCCGAGACGGACCCCGCGACCGGCCGCGGGGATGACCGCGGCGGTACGCGGGAGGTGCGAAGCGGGGGAGTTTGGTTGCGCGTTCAGGTTTGTTTCCTCGGCCGAGTTGGGTATGGCCACAGCGTGCCGGGCGCGATGCCCCGACCGGTCCCTTCCGTGACAACCGGTCGAGCGTGTGCCCGGGCCCGGCACATCCTTTAACAGACCGGTCTTCAACGGGCCGGTTTTCCGTGGGCCCGCTCACACCGGATCATCACGTCGGGGGCGTCGGTGACGACGCAGCCACACAGAAGGACCCGGTTTCGCGATGTCCGGTTCCCCGAAGATCCGGATGGCCGGTTCCTGACAGGATTCCTGCAGGGGAGATCCGGTGACCGGTTCCCCGCATCGCTCCGACAGATCGCTCGGGTGTGCGCCTCGCTCGGGTGTGCGCCGTCGGCGCCGCAACCGCCCGTGCCGCACGACCGACAGCGCCGCACAGGGCAACGCCGAGCTGCACCTATGCCGCAGCGCCCGGCGACAGGATCGTCACTCGGGCACCGCGGCTGTTCTGCCGGCACCGGCGCTTGCGCGCGGTCCGCGTCAGGACGATCGGTGCGTCAGGACGCCAGAACCTCGTCGAGCAGCGCCTCGGCCTTGTCCTCGTTGGTGTTCTCCGCGAGCGCGAGCTCGCTCACCAGGATCTGCCGCGCCTTGGCGAGCATGCGCTTCTCACCTGCGGAGAGTCCGCGCTCGCGCTCACGGCGCCACAGGTCGCGCACGACCTCCGCAACCTTGATCACGTCGCCGGAGGCGAGCTTCTCGAGATTTGCCTTGTAGCGACGGGACCAGTTGGTCGGCTCTTCGGCATAAGGTGCACGCAGCACCTCGAAGACCCGGTCCAGCCCGTCCTGGCCGACCACATCGCGCACGCCGACGAACTCCGCATTGTCCGCAGGCACACGAACCGTCAGGTCACCCTGGGCAACCTTCAGCACCAAGTAGGTCTTGTCCACGCCTTTGATCTGACGAGTTTCGATGGCCTCGATCAGCGCGGCCCCGTGATGGGGATAGACCACGGTGTCGCCAACCTTGAACGTCATGTGACAGGTACCCCTTCCGTGGCTATCCAGAGTAACACGTGAACGGCCCGTTCTGAATGGCGTTTTCGCAGGTCAGGGCATATCTCGGGGCTTGACAATCACAGCCGGGACGTGCTGCGCGGGGTCTCCGGAACCAGGTATTCGCAGGTGGGAGCGGCTGTGGCGGGGAGGCGAAACGCGTACGTTACACGCATCCACGACCCCGGAAGACAGGCCGAACGTCCCGGTTTGCCGGAGTCCAAGCGGCTGACTTCCGCTACTCCGTTCGGAGCCAGGGGATGCGGATCCGGTCGCGATTCGCGAATTGATCACTCCGACCCGTTCGGCGCACTGATCAATTTCTCGCCTTCACGGATTCGGCGCCGATAATCCGCCGAGCGGACTCCCGGTGGATATTCACCCGCCACCGGTCACCCGGGCGTGGCCGACGGCCGGGTGACGACCCTGGGTAGCGACCCGAGCGGCGTGACGGCCGCCGTCCGGGCCTCTCCCGTCGTGGCTGCTCAACCGGGGTGGACCGGTGTGTCGGCGGCGTGGCGGGAGCTGTACGGTGCGCTTCCTTACCGTGCGGGTGGCCCACTTCCTTCGTGCGGGTGGCCTCCCCCGGGCGCGGCGTGCCACCCGCAGAGCCGGGCCGGGCGGACCGAGCGGGTAGGGCGCCCAGAGCGGGCCGGCGGGCGGCTGAGGGCGTCCGCGTGGCGGACGGCGCACGTGTGGCGGACGGCGCCCGTGTGGCCGGCGAGCGCCGCTGAGAGCGTGGGAGGGCCGCAGGGCGCGCCCGGTGTCACCCACGGGCGCTCGGCGTGGCGGAGGCGCCGGTGCGGCGCGCAGGCCGCCGCACGGGGCGCCGGGAAGTCCGTACGGATCCACGAGGGCCCCACACCATGGCGTGGAACGGCTGCGGCGGGCTCGGGAGCCGGGCGTGAGGCGTGGGACGCGAAGGGCGTGTGGGGTCCCGGGGGCGGGTCGGGTGCGGGGCCGAAACCACGGCTCGGTAATGTAAGCGCGCTGACACCCCCTTACGTCCAAGGAGATGCCGCCGCCGTGAGCAGCAGCCTTCGACGCGGCGCCCTCGCCGCGACCGCCATCGCGTTCTCGATCGCCTCGCTCGCCGCCTGCGGCGCCGGGAACTCCGCCTCGACGCTCCAGGTCAAGCCGGACAACGCGGCCACCAGCGTCGGTGACGTCCAGCTCCAGAACGTGAACGTGATCACCCAGCCCGACGGCGCGGAGGGTCCGGCCGTCGTGTCGGGCCGGATCTTCAACGACGGCTCGAAGACGGAGACGCTCGAGTCCGTCGCCGTCGAGGGCTCGTCCTCCCCCGTGAAGCTGCGGCCCGCCAAGGGCAGCGGCCCGGTGACCATCCCGGCGGGCGGTTCGGTGATGATCGGCGGCAAGGGCAACGCCTCCGCCGTCATGGCCCGGAGCGGCGAGTCCGTCCGGGACGGCAACGCCCAGCAGGTGTCGTTCGAGTTCAGCCGGACCGGCAAGGTCGAGCTGAAGGCGTTCGTCGTGCCCGCGCACACCTACTTCAAGGACTTCGGGCCGAGCATCGTGCCGACCCCGTCGTCCTCCGCGAAGCCCTCGGGCACCGCGTCCCCGTCGGGTTCGCCGACCGGCAGCCCGGGCAGCGAGGAGGCCGCCGGCGGGGAGTCCGCCGAGGGCGACGAGGCCAACGGCGACACCGCCGGAAGCCCGTCCGCCGAGGGCCACGAGGGCGCCGGGCACTGAGCCGCGCGCCGGACACCGTCCGGCGCCGGCCGCCCGGCCCGCCGCGTCACGCGTCCGGCGCGTATGCGTCCGGCAGGTATGCGCCCGGCACGCATGGTTCCCGCGCCTATGCGTCCGGCGCAGCGGCACCCAGGCAGCACGAAGGCCCCGGAGCAGCACTGCTCCGGGGCCTTTCGTCGTTGCTCTCGGCCGGGGGTTTCCGTTTCGGGGATTCCCTGCCGGAAAGCGTGGCCGGGTTTTCCGTTCGGGCATTCCCCGGCGGGACGGTTTACGGCTCGAACTTGTAGCCCAGGCCGCGGACCGTGACCAGATAGCGCGGCGCGCCCGGGTCCGGCTCGATCTTGGCGCGCAGCCGCTTCACATGGACGTCCAGGGTCTTGGTGTCACCGACGTAGTCGGCGCCCCACACCCGGTCGATCAGCTGCATCCGGGTGAGCACCCGGCCGGCGTTCCGCAGCAGCATCTCCAGCAGGTCGAACTCCTTGAGCGGGAGGTCGACCTTGCCGCCGCCGACGGTGACCACGTGCCGGTCGACGTCCATCCGTACCGGGCCGGCCTCCAGGGCCGCCGGGACGACCTCCTCCGGCTCGCCGCGGCGCCGCAGGACGGCCCGGATCCGGGCCACCAGCTCGCGGGAGGAGAACGGCTTGGTCACGTAGTCGTCGGCTCCTATTTCGAGCCCGACGACCTTGTCGATCTCGCTGTCCTTGGCGGTCACCATGATCACCGGGACGTTGGAGCGGCCGCGCAGCTGGCGGCACACCTCGGTGCCGGGCAGGCCCGGCAGCATCAGGTCGAGCAGCACCAGGTCGGCGCCATTACGTTCGAACTCGTCCAGCCCTTCGGGCCCGGTTGCCGCAATGGCGACCTCGAAGCCCTCCTTGCGGAGCATGTACGACAATGCGTCGCTGAACGATTCCTCGTCCTCGACGACGAGCACTCGGGTCACGGAAGGACCTCCGGGGCGGGAAGTGTTTCATCGGTGAAGGTCTCGTACGGCCGGTGGTCCTCGTCTTCGAGGTCGTCCGGCTCGATCAGGGTCCGGTCGTGGCGGTCCGTCCGCTCCCGGTCCCTTTCGCGGCCTGCCTCCGGAAGCCGCAGGGTGAACGTGGAGCCCTGTCCCTCAGCGCTCCACACCGTGACCTCCCCGCCGTGCGAGGCGGCCACGTGCTTGACGATGGCGAGGCCGAGGCCGGTCCCGCCGGTGGCGCGCGAGCGCGCCGGGTCGACGCGGTAGAACCGTTCGAAGATCCGGTCCTTGTCGCGGTCGGAGATGCCGATGCCCTGGTCGGTCACGGCGATCTCGATCATTGCCCCCGAGCCTCCGGCCGGGGAGCCGCCGGGCGCGTTGACCCGGCGCCCGGCTATGCCGACGCGGGTGCGGGCCGGGCTGTAGTTGACCGCGTTCTCGACGAGGTTGCCGAGGGCCGCGGCGAGCTGTCCCCGGTTGCCCCACACATGGAGGCCCGCCGTCCCCCCGGCCGCCATGGTGATCTGCTTGGTGCCGGCCTGGTGGCGGCAGCGGTCGATCGCCTCCGCGACCAGTTCGTCCACCCGCACCGGCTCGGCGTCCTCGAGCGGATCGTCGTTCTGTACCCGGGAGAGGTCGATGAGCTCCTGCACCAGGCTGTTCAGCCGGGTCGCCTCGACCTGCATCCGGCCGGCGAAGCGGTCGACCGCCTCCGGGTCGTCCGAGGCGTCCATCACCGCCTCGGAGAGCAGGGAGAGCGCGCCCACGGGGGTCTTGAGTTCATGGCTGACATTGGCCACGAAATCCCGGCGGACGGCCTCTATGCGGCGGGCCTCGGTGAGGTCCTCGACCAGCAGCAGCACCAGCCGGGAGCCGAGCGGGGCGACCCGGGCGGAGACCGCCAGGCCTTCGCCGCGGCCGGATCCGCGCCGCGGCAGATCCAGCTCGACCTGTCGTATCTCGCCGTCCCGGCGGGTGTCCCGGGCCATCTGGAGCATCGGGTCGACGGCCAGCTTGCCGCCGCGGACCAGGCCCAGGGCGTAGGCCGCGGAACTGGCCTTGACGACGCTGTCGGCCTCGTCGAGCACGACTGCGGACGAGCGGAGGACGGACAGCACGGTGTCGACACCGGGGGGCAGCACGGAGTCGGTGTGCAGCGAGCTGCGGGTGGGCTTCGCCTGCTCGCGCTCGCTCCAGCGGAAGGCCAGCATGGCTACGACACCGGTTCCGACCCCGGCGATCGCTGCCGCTGCGGCAACCGCCGCGTTCACGTCCATGAGTCCAGATTAAGCGGGTGGCAAGAGCCGCCCACAGCCATCGGAGGCCGACCCTGGTCAGACGTTGCCGAGAGTTCACCACCAGGTTGCGGCCGGTTCACCCCGGATGGACGGGCGTCAGCGGGCCGTCGTCACCCGCCGCCGGGCGGCGGGGCGTACGTTGCCAAGAGTTCACCGTGACGTCGGGGCCGGTTCATCCCGGCGGCTGATGCGGGACGCACTGTCCCCGGAGCGTGGATGCTGGGAGAACCAGCCAGTTCGATGAGATGAGGAAATCGATGCGGGACGCATACCACGAGGAGCTCGACTCGATCGGGGAAGGCCTGGTCGAGATGGGCCGGCTCGTCGGCTCCGCGATCGGCCGCGCCACCACGGCGATTCTCGACGCGGACCTCAAGCTCGCCGAGAGCGTGATCGCCGGGGACGAGAAGGTGGACGATCTCCAGCGCGAACTGGAGGCGCGGGCGATCGCCCTGCTGGCGCGCCAGCAGCCGGTCGCCACCGACCTGCGGATCGTCGTCACCTCGCTGCGGATGAGCGCCGACCTGGAGCGGTCCGGCGACCTCGCCCAGCACGTCGCGAAGCTGGCGCGGCTCCGCTTCCCGGACTCGGCCGTACCGTCCGACCTGCACGCCACGATTCTGGAGATGGGCCAGCTCGCGCAGCGGCTGATGGCCAAGGCCGCCGAGGTGATCATCACCAAGGACGTGGACCTGGCGCTCCAGCTGGAGCAGGACGACGACGCGATGGACCTGCTGCACCGCACGCTCTTCCAGCACCTGATGGACGACCGCTGGAAGCACGGCATCGAGACGGCCGTCGACGTGACGCTGCTCGGCCGCTACTACGAGCGCTTCGCCGACCACGCGGTGTCCGTGGCCAAGCGGGTCGTCTACCTGGTGACCGGCGAGCACGCGGACGAGATCCTGCCGGTGACGCCGGTGGAGGGGGCTTGATGGCGGGCCTCGGGGTCTGACCCCACGGACTGCTGATCGCGGGGCTGGTCCCACGGCCTGCTGAGGGCCTGATTGCGGGGTCCGAACTCGGGGGCGGTGATGAACTCGGGGGCCGAGCCGGTCGTGGGGGCTGGGTTCGGTCCTCGTCCCGGGGCTGGTCATGACCCCGGCGAGAGAGCCCGGGCGAGGGCGGCTGGCCCTCGTCCGGGCTCTCTCCTGCCGGCGCGAGGGCGGCTGGCCCTCGTCCGGGCTCTCTCCTGCCGGCCGACGTGCCGACGCCCCTGGCCCGCCCGGGGGCGCCCCGCCTGTCGTGCCTGGTGGGACGGTGTCTGGCGGGGCGGGTGGGGGCAGCTGTGCTTCCGCGCGCCGTTGATGCGCCCGCGGACGGCAGTGTGGAGTGTGCGGCAGGCTCACTGCCTTCGAGGAGGATCCCATGGCCGAATCCATCCGCCCCGTTCCCTCCCGCGAACAGAAGCCGCGCGACCGGGCACCACGTCTGGTCGAGGTACCGGTGCCCGTCCTGGGCTCCTGCGGCTGCGGCCCCGGCTGCAGCTGTGGTTGTCAGAGTGGCGGTGCCTGCCAGTGCGGCGGGTCCTGCGGCTGACACGTACGACCTGAGCTCCACCGATCCGCGGTTCCACCGACTCTTTTTCAGCGCGACTCCACCGGACCGGCTCCGTTCTCCGGTGGACCACCGAGCACAGAGGGCCCGGCCGGGCAGACCCCGGCCGGGTCTGTGCGTTGTGGGGCCCACGTCGACGCCAAGCGTCCGCGTTCGGACGCCAGGGTCCACGTTCACCGTGCGGTGCGGAGCCGCTCGGACATTCGGGTGATGCCGGGGCTGAATCCGGAGCACTCCCGGAGGGGCCCGGACAGGATGCCGAGTGCACGGGACGCTCGACCGCGTCCGCTGCGTCATGGCCGGTCCCGGGCCTCACCAAGTCCCGGGCCTCACCAAGGGGGACCATGAACCTCAGGCATTCACTCGGCATCTCGGTGGCGGTTGCCGCCTTATTGGGCACGACCCTGGCGACCGCTCCTCCGGCAAGCGCGACCCCTGCCGGTTGCGGAGACCTCAGCAACGGACAGCTCTGCGTCAGGGGGCGCACCGGCACCTCGGGTAACTTCACGTTCTCCACCTTGTACTGGCGGAGCGGAGCGCGGGGCGAGATCACGGTCAAGCTCGGTTCGCAGCGGAAGACCCGCCGCATCACGGCGTTTCCGCTGTGGTTCGGATCGAAGAAGACGCGCAACGCCTATGCGAAACTGAGCAAGCGGCACCACATCTCCAAGGACGAATGCGTCCGCGGAGTCATGGAGTACAAGCGCGAAATCTATGTCACGAAGTGGCGCTGTCCCGTTCGGTGATCCCGAGCGCCGAATGACTGAGTCCTGACACCTGAGCCCAAAATGGCGGAGTTCTGATCCCTGAGCCTTGATCCCTGAACGGCTTACAGGCCTGGGTTCACCTGGTCCTGGAGGCGCTCGGCCCGGGCGAAGCAGGTGTGTCGTGTCAACTGGAGTGCGCCATGTGGCAAGTCGTCCTGTACATCAATCCGGCGACCGTCGCCCTGTTCGTCGTGGCGGTCGTGGCGTTGTCGGCGACGGTCGCGTGGTGGCACCACCGTTCGAACGGCGTCCTGCCGCGCCGGGCGGCCGGAGCGATGCTCGCGGCTTGGACCGCACTCGCCCTGGCCGCCACGATCATGCCGACCCAACCGCTCGGCACGGGGGGCTACGACATCTTCTTGACGCCCGGTGAGGGCCTCTGGAACTCCGACGAAGGCGGCGCGGGACTCTTCGCGTCGGAGCGGGAAATGATCGTCCGCCTCCAGATCGCCAACGCCGCGATGTTCGTCCCCCTGGCCTCGCTGCTCTCCTTCTGCGCACCGCGCTGGTCGGCGGGACGGGTCGTCGCGGTGTGCCTGTCGCTGAGCGTCCTCATCGAGACGGTGCAGTTCGCGATGGCGGCCGGCCGGACCGTGGATGTGGACGATCTGCTGTTCAACACGGTGGGCGCCGTGCTCGGCGTGGCGGCGGCCAGGGGGGCGCTGTTCGTGGTGGGCCGACTGAGCCCGTCGCGGGTACGTCGGGCCTGAGGCGGCGCGGCGACCGCCCGTCGCCGCATCGGCCCCGAGAGGGAGCGGTCCGACCGGCCTTGGTACACCTGCGCGCCCGTCATTCCGGTCGGGAGCGCACCGCACGCCGTGGCTGCTGTATGGAACCAGGTCCATGAGGCGCCCCGTTCCGCCTGACGGTCGTCGCCGCGATGATGTCTGGTCATGAAGGAACTTGTTCTCGCTCTGGTGGCTGCGGTGTTCGGGCTGGCTGGCACAGTCGTTGGTGCCCGGGCCGTAAAGAAGGGATCCTTGATCAGTGCACAAGTCACTTTGCAGCAAGTTCGCGATCAAGCCGACGTCGATCAAGCCCACTGGCTTCGGCAACAGCGGCTTCAGGCGTACGAAGGTTTCCTAGCAGCCTGGGACGAGTGTCTTCGCATCCTTAACTCCGTGGGTCTGCCAGGAGACTCTGAATCGTCGGGGCTCAACCCGCTGAAAGAATCTGCTGACCGCATGACTGAGCGTGCTCGGAGGATCGACATCTTGGGACCGGCCGAGGTGGCCCGGGCAGCGGAAGAGCTCGCCGACAGCATTCGACGTGACGTGGATATAGCCACCAAACTACTGAAACTCACAGAGGCGTATGTTCCCACTACTGAACACGGAGCTACCGAAACAGCGCCAGCGATGACAGCCGCCATGGAAGCCATGGAGGAGGCCACAAGGCAGATGCAAGAGCTCACGACGGAGGCGATCGAGAGCGTTCGAGTGCCCCCTGAGGCGGACGCGATGTTCGAGAGCTTCGACCGGGCCGAGAAACTCGCCAACGCTGCAATCTCTCGCGCGTATGAGGACGCCGACGGGTTTTCCGGATTTCTTGACCAAGCAACTGCGATCGTCGATGAACTGAAGCGCAACCAGGAAGCCCGCGAGCGTACTCGCGAGCGGTTCACGACTGCTGCACGTCACACGCTCGCTTCTGAAACTCCACCCGCTCCGTAAAGCAAGTCCACGCGGGCGGGACGATCTCCAGTGAGAGCGCAATCGGCCCTTCGGGCGCGTCCTGACGCTGAAGGTGTACGCGCACCCCATGCTCAGTAGCCGGGACCGTGCCCGGAAGGCTCTCGCTCAGCACTCGACCACCGCGCTGAGGTCCCACAGAGGGCCCAGACCGTGAAAATGCCCCCCGATCCGCGCCACCAGCGCAAGTCGGGGGCGTCATCACGGAACCTACTTCTTCTTGCCCTGGGTCTTGCCGGGGATCTTGGTGAGCTGGTTTTTGCTGGCCAGGGGCGATGGGCTCGTGCGCCTGGTGGTCGTTGTTGGTCGTCATTGGCCACTGTTGAGCGACGTCGGACAGCCCAGAGACGGCCCAGACTTCTGCTCATCGGCCAGCCTCGAAAGCGGTGTCGTTGGCCACTGTGGGTCTCTGGTGCGACCGCATGGCGGTTCGCAGAGCTTCAAGTTCGGATCGGGGAAACGGCTGGCCCCATTGAGACTCGTAGGCATCTTCGCCCTGCTCGTAGTCGATCCGGTCGAAGGTCCGGACGGCGGACCGCGCGAGTGCCGTGACGGTGTGGCAGCCTGACCAGAGAACCACCCCTGAGCTGTTCGGAGCTTGGGCGTCATCGGCCAGGACCAGGCGGACATCGACCACAGATCCGTCTCTGTGGAAGAACCACCGGTACACCTGCGGCTCCCCCTCCAACTCGGCGCGTGTGTCCTCGTCACCGAGCACGAGTGTGCGACCGTCGACGGTCGCACACCTCCGTAGCACTCAGCCCTCCCAGAGCCGACGGGTTCTACGCGACGAGGCCGGCACGGCATTGATCCTGGAGTTCACACGCGGGAGGGCGTCTCCCGTCAACCACTCGTTGGTACGGCGGGGGCTACCCGAGCAATCCTAAAGATCGCGACGGTTCCCAAGAACGGCGACGGGCCTTCGGTAAGGGGATAGTTGTCCTTCGCTCCCGCGTAGAGGGCGAGCCCCTTATCTGCGAGCTCCTCCAGGATAGCCGTGAGGCTTCGCTGTGCGTCGCGCACGGAGGAGCGAGAGAACTCTATGTCTCCGGAAATATCGCTCCAGTCCCGGAAGCTTTGAACAGCGCTGTCTATGAGGTCCTGCTCCTCGTCAGTGCAGTCGTCTGGTTCCTCATGGGGCAACCATCCAAGGCAGCCGGAGAGGATCGGCCAGAGGTCACGCCCTGTCTTCATGTGGTCGAGCACCACGACATCAAACGCTGGCTCGTCGTCCATCGTGACGACGTCGATGATCCTGTCGACCTGCACCCTCTTGAGCTTGCTGATCTCGTCGGCAAGCCTCTTGATCCCCCACACCTCGATGGTGACACCCCGGTACAAGGGACGAAGCTCGTTGTCGATGAACTGGTCGACCTCGCCCAGCAAGGTGTCGTTGGTGAGGAAGCGCCACGCCTTCACGTCACGGTGCTCCTGGAGGCAGCCCTCCAAGTCACCGCGGATCTTCGCCTTGGTCTTGTCGATCCGCTCGCCGCGCGTCGCGTGCGCCGCGAAGAACACCCGGGCCTTCGGGCAGTAGCCGTCGTTCTTAGTGTCGCCCTTCGGTCCGGCCGCCCGCACCGGCTGATAGTCGCCGGGGTACAGCTCCAGGCCGAGCCGATCCATGCAGTCCTGAAAGGCGTTGCCCTCAAGTCGGAGGAGCTGGCCCTCCACGAGCTTCCGCAGCGAGTTGTGATCCACGGCAGTCATTACCTCATGGCCTGCACACCCTGCGCAGCTAGGTTGAGCGGATCAAGGGACCGTGGCCGGCATGGGGTTGAGTCAGACGGTTCAAGAGCCCGAACCCACGGCTGCTGGTGGTCGGCCGGACTCATGTACGGGCAGGACGTAGGGCAAGTCGTCCGGTTCAAGGAGGCTCGGCCGGCGGCGGGTTGACCGGCTCGGCCTATGCAGCAAAGTCCAGCTCCTCACCCCTGGCGTCTTTGACAACACTGACAGCTGCGGCGCCGAGCAGCCAAGTTCGCCGCCGTGCACGCAAAGCTTCGTCAACTTCGGTGACGCGCTGTTGCACATCACCCCAGCTCGGGCTGTTCCGAGTTTTCATCCTGGCAATCGGAGTTCGATTCTCCGTGAGACCACCAAGGGAATTTTCAGCCAACTAACAGGTACCCCTGTTTCCGGTTTGTTTTTGTCTTCAGAGGAGGGGTTAAACTGATCGACCAAAAATGGCGTGGCTGGTGCTTGACATCCATCTTGACAGCTACCTGCACGAACGGCGGTTTCACTGCTGCTGTTTCCGTAGATGGTTGACGGTGGCCGTGATCGAACACAAGTCACTCAGGGCCTGAGGGCTTGAAGTCTTGTGCACACAGGGGCAGTTCGATTTCTTCACCGGGCCGCGCGGCAGTCAAGTCTGGCGGACGTCGCTCAACGAGGAGGCATGGAAGCGGGCGCTGGCCTCGGCTGGAGTGATCCCCGGGAAGCCTGGCGAGCCTACGCCGAGTCCCGCGAGAACGGCATGCACGCACTCCGACACTTCTACGCCTCGATGCTCCTGAACGCCGGGGAGAACATCAAGGCTCTCGCCGAGAGTACCTGGGCCACTCGGACCCGGGCCTGACGCTCCGCGTGTACGCATACCTCATGCCGTCAAGCCAGGAGCGCACACGCAAGGTAATCGCTCACGCGTACGACGAATTTCAGACCACGCCCCAGACCTAAATCTCGCAAAGCACTCACGCTGGCACTCGAAACTTTCCCTACCGAGGGAAAGACTTCCTTGCGAGCAAGCAATTACGCTAGCCCTCACATCGCACACGAAGGAACGATCCCCACATCGCCAGGATGCCCCAACTGCGTACCATTCGCCCTGTTCACAAGCATGAACAGCTTGTTCACGCGAATGAACGCATGGCCGATCCTTCGACTTTCTACTGTGAAAGTCGAAGGCCGATCTAGCTGCACATTTGTCTATGGTGCCCAGCTATGCGAAAGTCTCACCGCATGCGAATGCCGCCCGTCCAGGGGCGGCATTCGCTTCCATTTCCGCACCCGGAAACCCTAGCCAGGAACCGACCACAGATGGAGGCCACATGGTCCCACGCGCAGGTGTCACCGTCGACATCTGTCCCCGCGACTTGCCGATCGCGCTCATCGGCACGGCCGGCGGGGCATTCGCCCTCTGGGCCGACGTTCCTGCCGACATCGCTGTCCCCGTGGCGCTGTTGATCGTCCTGGACATCCGGGTCCGCCGCTGGCTTCGCCGCACCTGACGGCCCAGGGACGGCCCAGCACCACCAGGAAGCCCCCGCCCCGCGAAGAAACCGCAGGTCGGGGGCTTTCTGGCGTCGCGTTACTTCTTCTTGCCCTGGTTCTTCACGGCCTCGATCGCGGCCTTCGCCGCGTCCGGGTCCAGGTACGTGCCGCCCGGCTTCAGGGGGCGGAAGTCGGCGTCCAGTTCGTAGGCGAGCGGGATGCCGGTGGGGATGTTCAGGCCGGAGATGTCCTCGTCGGAGATGCCGTCGAGGTGCTTGACCAGGGCGCGCAGGCTGTTGCCGTGGGCGGCGACCAGGACCGTGCGGCCGGTGAGGAGGTCCGGGACGATGCCGTCGTACCAGTACGGCAGCATGCGGACGACGACGTCCTGGAGGCACTCGGTGCGCGGGCGGAGCTCCGGCGGGATCGTGGCGTAGCGGGGGTCGTCGCTCTGCGACCACTCGGTGCCGTCCTCCAGCACGGGCGGCGGGGTGTCGTACGAGCGGCGCCAGAGCATGAACTGCTCCTCGCCGAACTCGACCAGGGTCTGCGCCTTGTCCTTGCCCTGCAGCGCGCCGTAGTGCCGCTCGTTCAGGCGCCAGGAGCGGTGGACCGGGATCCAGAGCCGGTCGGCCGACTCCAGGGCGAGCTGCGCGGTGCGGATCGCGCGCTTCTGGAGGGAGGTGTGGACGATGTCGGGGAGCAGGCCGGCGTCCTTGAGCAGCTCACCGCCGCGGACCGCCTCCTTCTCGCCCTTCTCGGTCAGGTTCACGTCCACCCAGCCGGTGAACAGGTTCTTCGCGTTCCACTCGCTCTCGCCGTGGCGGAGGAGGATCAGCTTGTACGGTGCGTCGGCCATGGCGCCGAGCCTAATCGACGGGATTCGGCCGCAGCACGACCGCCCGACTGGTGGACCGGGACGGCCCCGGGGACGAGGCTGACGGGGTGCGGGAGACGACGCCGACGGGCCCCGGCGGACGGGGCCGATGAGCCCCGGAGTACGGGGCCGGCGGCGTGCGCGGCCGAAAATCCGTGGCGGTTCCCGCTCCGTGATTCGTAAGCTGCGTTCGGCGTATTGACCACTTACGGAGCCGGGGGGCCTGCTTGTCCGTCGCCAGTCTGAAGCGTGCCGCGATGGAGAGTGTCTCGGGTCTGCCCCGGGCCTTCTGGTGGCTGTGGACCGCCACGCTGGTCAACCGGCTGGGCGCCTTTGTCGCCACCTTCCTTGCCATGTATCTGACAGTCGACCGGGGCTATTCGGCCTCGTACGCGGGCCTGGTCGCGGCGCTGCACGGGCTCGGCGGCGCGGTCTCGTCCCTCGTCGGCGGCGTGCTCGCCGACCGGCTGGGCCGGCGGCCCACCCTGCTCGTCTCGCAGATCGGCACCGCCTGCTCGGTGGCTCTGCTCGGCTTCATGGAACATCCGGTCGCGATCGCCGCCGCGGCCTGTCTCGTCGGCGTGACGAGCAACGCCTCCCGGCCGGCGACGCAGGCGATGATGGCCGACATCGTCGCTCCCGAGGACCGGGTGCGGGCCTTCTCCCTCAATTACTGGGCGATCAACCTCGGGTTCGCGGTGTCGTCCTCCGCGGCCGGACTGCTCGCCGCGCACAGCTATCTGCTGCTGTTCCTGGGCGAGGCGGCGATGACGGCGGTCTGCGCGGTCGTCGTCTTCGTGAAGCTCCCGGAGACCCGTCCGGAACGGGGCAGGAGCGACGGCTCGACGGCGGCGGAGGCCGAGATCGGGCTGGGCTCGGTGCTGCGCGACTACCGGTTCATGAGCGTCGTCGGACTGTCGTTCCTGATCGCGACCGTGTTCCAGCAGGCCTTCGTGGCCCTCCCCGTCACGATGGGCGCGCAGGGCTTCTCCAGCGGCGACTACGGCCTGGTGGCGGCCGTGAACGGCGTGCTGATCGTGGTCCTGCAGATTCCGGTGACCCGGTTCATCGAGCACCGGGACCCGGCGCGGCATCTGATCCTCGCCTCCCTGCTCATCGGATTCGGCTTCGGGCTGACGGCGTTCGCGGGTTCCCTCACGGTGTACGCGCTGACCGTCTGCGTCTGGACGCTGGGCGAGGTCATCAACGCGCCGACGCAGATGGGGCTGGTCGTCCGGCTCTCCCCCACCCATGGCCGGGGCCGCTACCAGGGCATGGTCGTCCTGTCGTGGGCGGTCGCGTCGCTGGTGGCGCCGCTGCTGAGCGGCTTCGTCATCGACCGCTTCGGCCCCGACACGCTCTGGTACGCGAGCGCGGTCGTGGGGGCGGTGGCCGCCGTCGGCTACGCCCTGCTGATGCGGCGCCTGCCGGACGACCGGCCCGCGCTTCTCGAACCGGAGAGGAAGGGGGCGCCGCAGGAGATCGGGGAGAAGACGATCGGGGAGAAGGAGATCGAGCGGCAGGGCCCGGAGGAGTTGCTGAAGGCCGGGGAGCGGCAGGCGGCCGGGGAGCGGTAGCTCAGTCCGACGGGCGCCGCTCGCCCGTCAGATGGGTGAACGCCTCCAGGTTCCGGGTGGACTCCCCGCGGGCCGTGCGCCACGCGTACTCCTTGCGGATCGCCGTGGCGAAGCCCATCTCCAGCAGGGTGTTGAAGCTGCCGTCCGCGTGCTCCAGCACCGTGCCGAGGAGGCGGTCCAGTTCGTCGGGGGTGACCGAGGACAGCGGCAGCTTGCCCGCCAGGTAGATGTCACCGAGCCGGTCGATCGCGTAACTCACGCCGTAGAGGCGGGTGTTGCGCTCCAGCAGCCAGCGGTGCACGGCGGCCTCGTTCTCGTCCGGATGCCGGACGACGAAGGCGTTGACCGACAGCGAGTGCCGGCCGATCACCAGGGAGCAGGTCGTCGACAGCTTCCGGGTGCCGGGCAGCTTCACGACGTACGTGCCGTCGCTCGGGCTCTCCCATTCGAGTTCGGCCTCGGTGAGGGTCCGCTCGACGGTCTTCCGGGCGTCCAGTTCAGCGTGGGCAGCGTCAGCCATGCAGCGAGCGTAGACGACGCCGTTCCTGCATCGCCGCCGTGTACACCTCGGCGGTCGACGCCGCGGACGCGTCCCAGCCGAAGGCCTGGGCGTGCCGGGCCGCGGCCGCGCCCATCCGGTCCGCGAGGGACGGGTCGTCGCTGAAGCGGCGCAGCGCCCGCGCGTAGTCGCGGGGGTCGTGGCCGTCGACGAGGAAGCCGCTCTCCCCGTCCCGGACCGCGACCGGCAGGCCGCCGACCGACGCGGCGACGACCGGGGTGCCGCAGGCCTGCGCCTCGATGGCGACCAGGCCGAAGGACTCGCTGTAGGAGGGCATGACCAGCACGGACGCCGCCCGGAACCAGTCCGCGAGCTGTTCCTGACCGACGGGCGGCCGGAACCGGACCACATCGCAGATGCCGAGCCGGGCCGCCAGCTTCTGCAGCCCCTCGGGCTTGGCGAGGCCGCTGCCGCTCGGTCCGCCGACGATCGGCACCACCAGGCGTTCCCGCAGCCGCGGCTGTTCCTCCAGCAGGGCGGCGACCGCGCGGAGCAGGACGTCGGGGGCCTTGAGCGGCTGTATCCGGCCGGCGAAGAGGGGGATCAGCGCGTCCTGCGGCAGCCCGAGGCGGGCGCGGGCGGCGGCCCGGCTCTCGGCGACCCCGGCGGGCTCGGGCCGGAAGCGCTCCAGGTTCACGCCGGGATGGACGACGGCGACCTTGCCGGCCGCCGCGTCGTAGTGGCGGACGAGCTCGCCGGCCTCCTCGGTGGTGTTCGCCACCAGCCGGTCGGCGGCGCGGACTATCTGGGTCTCGCCGATGACCCGGGCCGGCGGCTCGGGGGTGTCGCCCGCGGCGAGCGCGGCGTTCTTGACCTTCGCCATGGTGTGCATGGCGTGCACCAGCGGGACGCCCCAGCGCTCGGCGGCGAGCCAGCCGACGTGGCCGGAGAGCCAGTAGTGGGAGTGGACGAGGTCGTAGTGGCCGGGGCGCTGGCCCGCCCACGCCTGCATCACGCCGTGGGTGAAGGCGCAGAGCTGGGCGGGCAGGTCCTCCTTGGCCAGGCCCTCGTAGGGGCCGGCGTCCACGTGCCGGACGAGCACCCCGGGGGCCAGCTCGACCGAGGGCGGGAGCGTGCCGGTGGTGGCCCGGGTGAAGATCTCGACCTCGATGTTGATCGCGGCCAGGCGCCGGGCGAGCTCGACGATGTAGACGTTCATGCCGCCGGCGTCCCCGGTGCCGGGCTGGTGCAGCGGCGAGGTGTGCACGCTGAGCATGGCGACCCGGCGCGGGCGCCGCGGCGCGGTGCCGGGCAGCCTCAGCCGGGGCGGAGTCACCAGCGGGCCGTGGGAACGGCCACGGAGCGCACCGAGACGGGACACGTACTGGCTCACCTCGCGAGACCTCCTTAGCCGGGAGCGGACCTCCCCTTCGAACGTGTAACCAGCGGAACGCCTCATACCATTTCCGCTTTGCCAAAACGTGACGCGCGATGTCTCCGTGGGCCGGCGGAAGGGGCCGCTCCGGGCGGTGCGGAGTGGACCATTCCCGGACCAGGGTTCCACGGCCGCTCGGGGGCACGGGCAGGGGCACGGGCACGGGCACGGGTACGAGAACGGCCACGGGTACGGCCACGTCCACGGCCACAGGTACGAGAACGGGCACCGGCACCGGCACCGGCACCGGCAGTACCGTCCGCGCGGTACGGGCCCGGGGTGCGATGCAGGCCTGGAGCTCGGTAGGGGGTCGGTGCGGGCCCCGGGGCCCGGAACCGGGCGGTACGGGCTTCGGGTGGCACCGCCTACCCTCTCCTCATGGCCGTCCGCATCCCCTCGCCCCGCCCCGTGGGGACCGTGACCCGCGGCACGACCAACCCCAACCGTCTGCGGCGCATGGACCGCTGGATCGCCGCGGTCCACGGCGGAGCCGTGCGCCGGGACCGGGACGGGGTCGCCGTCGACCTCGGCTACGGCGCCGCCCCGTGGACCGCCGTGGAGCTGCTCGGGCGACTGCGGACCGTGCGGCCGGACGCCCGGGTGGTGGGCATCGAGATCGATCCGGTCCGGGTCGAGGCCGCCCGCCGATACGAACGCGACGGGCTCGCCTTCGCCCACGGCGGCTTCGAGGTCCCGCTCCCCGGCGGGCGCCGGCCGGTGCTGATCCGGGCGGCCAACGTGCTGCGGCAGTACGACGAGGCCGAGGTCCACGCCGTCTGGGAACGGCTGCGGGCGCGGCTGGCGCCCGGCGGACTGCTCGTGGAGGGGACCTGCGACGAGATCGGGCGGCGGCACGTCTGGGTCGCCCTCGGCCCCGAGGGCCCGCGCACGGTCACCTTCGCGACCCGGCTGGGGTCGCTGTCCCGCCCCTCCGACCTGGCGGAACGGCTGCCCAAGGCACTCATCCACCGGAACGTGCCGGGCGAGCCCGTCCATGCGTTCCTCAGCGACTTCGACCGCGCGTGGGCGGCCGCCGCGCCGTTCGCCTCCCTCGGGGCGCGGCAGCGGTGGATCGGCGCCGTCCGCGCCCTGCGCCGGGACTGGCCGGTCGCCGACGGGCCCGGGCGGTGGCGCCAGGGGGAGGTCACCGTCCGCTGGGACGCCCTGGCTCCGCGAGGCTGACCGGGGCGCAGGCTCCGCGCGGCTGACCGGGGCGCAGGCTCCACGGGACTGGCCGGGGTGCAGGGATCGGCTGGGGCATGGACGGCCGGAGCGCTGGGGCGGGGGTGCTGGGGCTGGGCAGGGGCGGCGTCCGTCCAGCCGTCCCAGCCGCCCCGTCGAGCACGGGACCTTGTGGGTCGTCGGTCTCAGCGAGCCTGCGGCCCTACCGGGGCGGACGGGTGCAGAGAAGGGGCGGCCGGCCCCTCCCCGGGCGGTCCCTCCCCGGGCGGCCCCTCCCCGGGCGGCCCCGCTGGACCGGTCGACGCCGCTCGGCCTTCGTGGTGCCAGTGCGCGCGGCTGGCCCGGGCCGCCGTGAGCCGTGCGTCGTCCGGCGCGGCCACGCTCTCCCAGTCGGCGACCACGGCGTCGAGCAGTGCGGCGGCGCCCGGCGCGTCCCCCGCCTCGCCCAGCACCGATCCGTGGGCGTGCCGGTAGGTGAGGACCTCCCGGTCGGTCGGGGAGAGCTCCCGGACGCCGTCGGCGACGATGCCCGCGAAGAGGCGTACGGCCTGTTCCAGGCGTTCGGGCTTGACCACGGCACCCTGGAGGGCGAGCCGGCGCATCCGCAGGGCGAACCGGGCCCGCGCCGCGAGTCCTTCCCGGGTCCGCCCCGTCCCGTGCGCGGGGTTGCGGGTCAGGGCCAGGTCGTGGCTGAACCCCACCGCCCGCTGCGCCGGCACCGGACAGCGCTCGGCGGACGTGGGCAGGGTGACCGCGAGCCGGCGGTGGAGCGTGCCGAGGTCGAGGTGTTCCGGGCCGTCGGGGATGCCGTCCCGCAGCAGCTCCAGCAGCGCGCCGGTGAAGCCGGTGTACTCCGCGCCCTCCCCGTACCGCGCCTTCTTCGTCCGGGTCGTCGCGGTCAGGAGATGCACATCGGCCGCGGCCGGTGCGTCGAAGGCACGGGCGGCGAAGCAGCAGTCGAGCACCGCGACCTTGTGGCGGGCCGCCGACTGGGACATCGCGGCGAGGACGTCCTGCACGGGCAGCGAGGTGCGGGCCACCCGGCCCGGCTCGTCCACCGAGCCGGGCAGCGCCAGGCACAGCCGGTCCCCTTCGGCGAGCAGTCCGTGGCCTGCGTAGTAGAAGAGGCACAGGTCCGGCCGGCCGCCGCCTGCCGTCGGGAACAGATCGAGCACGTCCGTGGCGGTCTGCGGGTCGACGCGCAGCCGCACGGCGTCCGGGTCGAGGTGTCCCGCGGGGCCGGTGAGGGCGTCCGCGAGGGCCCGGACGCCGGCCGCCGCCTGCGGAATCGGGTGCAGGCCGCTGGGCGTCACCTGGGTGGCGGTGCCGACGAGCACGGCGGACGAGCGCTGCGGGCGCGGCAGGTGTACGGCCCATCCGCCGTCGTTCACGCGCCCGGGTCCGGGCCGTCGCCGGTCCGCCCGTCGCCGGTCTGTCCATCGTCGGCCCGCGTGTCGTCGGCCCGCGTGTCACCGGCCTGTGTGTCACCGGCTCGCGTGGCGCCGGCTCGCCCGTCACCGGCTCGCGTGGCGTCGTCGGTGCCGTCCCCGCCCTGGCCGTTGTCGTTCACGAAGCGCTCCAGTTCCTCCCGTACGGCTGCCGCGTCCGCCGGGCTGCCCGCGGAGACCCGCAGTTCCGCGCCGTCCGGCCGGACGGCGCGGAAGCTGACGCGCCGGCTCTTCGTACGCTCCGCCAGCCACATGGCGACGGCGCCGACCCCGGCGCTGAGCAGCGGCTCCGCGGCGCCGAGCAGTTCCGCGGCCTGGGCGAGGGCGCCCTGTTCGCCGCGGGCGGGCGGTGCCATCCGGAGGCGGACGGCGCCGCTCAGGTCCTCGTCGTCGTTCAGCCAGTCGGCCAGGTCACGGGCCAGGGCGTCCGCCTCGGCGGAGCCATCGTCGAAGGCGAAGGTAAGCACGGTTGCTGAGCCTTTCCGGTCGAGGTTCGGTCGGTCCCGTGCGGTGCGCGGACGGGAGTGGGGCCATGTCGTCACAGGCCCGGGAAGTGCGGATCCGCCTGCGGGGCGGCCGGGGCCGGTCCTCCGCTCCGGGGTCCGCCCCGGGCCGCCCGTCGGCTCGCGGTGTCGAACAGCGGCGGGCGGCCCGGGGTTTCGTACGGGAAGCGGAACGCGGTGCCGGCCTCCGGCAGATCCACCAGATCGCTCAGCACCCGCTCCACCGGTCCCAGCCGGCCGGGCGGCGCGCCCTGCCCGTAGGTCTCCTCCAGCCAGGCCCGGCCCAGCGTGTCGACGCTGTGCCAGGCGGCCTGCCGCTCGCCCTCCGGCGGCACGCGGACCACCGCGGCCTCGGCGGCCGACACGGCCCCGGCCCCGGTCCCGGCCCCCGGTGCGGCGGACAACGGTGCGACGGACACCGATGCGGCGGACACCGATGCGGCGGACACCGTGGCCGCGACCGTCTCCGCCAGGTGCCGCGGCACCGGCCCCGCGGCGGCGACCGCGATCCGCATCCGGAAGACGCGGCCCCCGTAGCGCTGGGCCGCGTCCTGGTACAGCGGCGCGGCCCGGATCGCGAACGGGTCCGGCGGCACCGGCTGCTGGTACACCGGGTTCGGCGTGCCGGCGACCGCGAGGCGGCCGTACTCCTGGGCGAGGTAGCCGAGCCGGGCCGGCAGTCCCTCTCCGGGGGCGGACGGCTCCAGACAGACGCCGATCATGCTCGGCCGGTCCTGACGGGCCAGTTCGTTCCAGACCGGTTCCCAGGACACGGCCTGTCCGACCAGCGGGAACACCATGACGCCCACCCGGAACCGGGCGTCGTGCCGGGTGGACGGCGCCCAGGCCAGCCGCTTACGGACCTCGGCCAGGCCACCGTCCCCCGGACCGCTGCCCCCACCGGGGCCGGGTCCTGGTCCTGGTCCTGGTCCTGGTCCGGCACTGGTCCCGGTTCCGGTTCCAGCTCCGGTTCCGGTTCCGGTTCCGGTTGCACCAACGGCTCCACCACCGGCTCCGAGGGGTGTGAGCGCGCGCCGCACCCCCGCCGCGTCGAGCCCGACGGCCCGCACGTGCCGGGGTACGGAGAGCAGGCGCGGCCGCAGCGCGCGGGCGGCGCTCTCCGCGCTCTGCCGGTCCCGGTCGTGGACCTGGCCGAGCAGGGCACAGGAGATCCGGCCGGTGTCCGGCTCGTTCCAGTAGCGGATCTCGAACCGGTGCCGCCCGTCGGGGACCCACCGCTCCGCAAGCCAGGCCCGTTCCCGGACCGCCGCCTCGGCCGTGCGCCGCTCCTCGGGCAGACCGGCGAAGCCGCCGTGCTCCGACAGGGCCGCCTCGGGTTCGAGCCGGGCGCCCACCCAGGCCCAACTGCCCTGCGAACCCGAGGAGACCAGCACACCGTCGTCGGTCATACCGTGCCGGGACCTCCGGCCTGCGGCGGGACACCGGGGCGCGGCGGCATCGACGGAACGGGGACCGGCGGGGGCGCCGGGGCGGCGGGCACGTCCTCGTCGACGACCGGCGGCAGCCCCTGCGGGAAGCCGTAGGAGTCGGGGACGTCGATGCCCTCGATCGCCACGAACAGGCCCTCCCGGCAGGCCAGATGCACGGCCTCCCGCATCGCCTGCGGACGGTCGGCGCGCATCATCTGCTTCTCGGGCGTGTTCTGCCCCAGCACGCCGCGGAACAGGTCCCCGACGAACTGCGCGAACAGCGCGGCCCCGCGGCGCGACCGCCACATCGTCCAGCCGAGGTAGAGGCTCGATCCGTAGCCGAACACGGAGACGTACGCGGTGTACGGGCCGTCGTCGAGGACCAGCCGGTGACTGATGCTCTCCGCGTCCCGCCCACCGGTCCTGATCCGGCGTTCCTGAACGGCCAGCGGGCTGCGCCGGAGCCGCAGCGTGCCGCGGATCTGGCTGTAGACCGATGTCGCCCGGTCCTCGCGGTCGGCGAGGAGGACCCGCCAGGCGCCCAGCGGCTCCCGGACCCGGGACGCCAGCAGGACCAGCCAGAAGGCCGCGGTGGAGGCGATGAACGCGAACATCAGCCAGGCCGCGCCCGCCGCACCCCCGTCGGACGACGACCCGTAGGCCCCGTACTCGGAGGACGCGCCGAGGTCGGCCATCAGGGCGATCAGCCCGATGAAGGCCGGGACCATGGCGACGAGGACCGAGGCGAAGAAGGCCCGCAGCACCAGGAAGAGAATGAACCGGCCGCTGACGCCCTCCGCGAGGGACAGCTCCATGTCTCCATGACGCAAGGTTTTGTCGAGATACGCGGCGTTGCCGTCGCCTCCGCGCCACCCCGGTAACTGCATACCGTCGCCTGTGATCACCACTGCCCCCCAGAGGTCTCGCGTTGGTGCCGAGGTGCGACAGAATGCCACGTCAGCGACCCAAGTGCACTGCCTGTGACGGAACTTGACACCAAGTTTCCACGGCCCGGCGGCCCCCTTCCCCCAGGCTGTACGACTCATCCGGCGCACCCGCACCGCCCGGCTCGCAGGAGGCTGCCGACACCTGACCGGATCGGAGGCATCCGCGATCGAAGTGGTCGTGAAATCGACCGGAATGCGCTCGGAATTGGAGCGTTCGATGACGGCGGGCGGGTGCCGCTCGGGAGAGCACTGTCGGGGCCCTGTCATTGGCCGACCGGTCCGCGACGATGGCCCACGCACCGCCCCGCACCGGTGGGCTCAGGCCATGTGGAGCACGTCGCGGAAGGCGTCGACCAGTTCCCGGTCGCGTTCGTGCGTGAGGCGGACCCGGGCCGCGTCCGGGGGGAGCCAGAGGAGGCGGTCGACCTCGCGGTTCGGCACGAACTGCCCGTCGGTGGCCTCGGCGGCCCAGTAGTGGACCAGCTTGGGGCGGTCGTTGGCCACGTAGTGGGCGGTGGGGAGCGGCGGTCCGGGTGCGCAGGCGTATCCGGTCTCCTCCAGCACCTCGCGCAGCGCGCCCCGCAGTGGTTCCTCGCCCCGCTTGAGCTTGCCCTTGGGGTGCGACCAGTCGTCGTACTTCGGGCGGTGGACCAGCGCGATCTCGACCTCCCCGGCCCGCGGGGAACGCCGCCAGAGCACGCACCCCGCCGCCAGTACGGTCCTCCCGACGAAGGGATACGGCCCGGCCGCGGGATGCCGCCCGGCCGCGGGCTCGCCGGTGGACGGTTCGTGGGTGGACGGTTCGCCGGTGGACGGTTCGTGGGTGGACGACCCGTTGCCCGGGCCGTCGTCCGGAGGGCCGGCGGCCCGGGGCTCGTCGTCCCGAGAGCCGGTGCCCGGAGAGGCGATGCCCGGAGAGCGGCCGTCGTCCCGAGAGCCGGTGTCCCGAGGACCGGTGTCCGTGGAGTCGCCGTCCCGAGGACCGGTGTCCGGGGGGCCGTCGTCCCGAGGACGGGTGTCCGGGGGGTCGTCGTCCCGAGGGCCGGTGTCCGGGGGGTCGTCGTCGCGGGTCACCGGGTGGTCACCGCCCATCGCTGCCAGAGCCTGCCGAAGGCGAACCGGGCCGCCTCCACGTCGTGCCGCTGATCGGCGTGGAGCACGCCCAGGGCGTACGCCGTGGCGGGAGCGATCCGCGGGGTGCGGGCGGCAGCCGCGGCTGCTGCCGCCGCCTCGGCCGCGTCGCGGTGCCGCTCCAGGGCCTGCGCCGCGCCGGAGAGCCGCACGCTGAACGGCGGCTCGTCTCCCCCGCCGGGCACCGGCCGCGGGTCCACCGCCTCCATGACCTCCTCGGCGTACCGGCACAGCCGCAGCAGCAGCCGGACCTGGTGCCAGGGCGCGTCCTGCTGCTCCGCCGCCGGAGGCGCGTCGGCCGCCGCCGTGGCGGCGAGCCCGTGCACCAGGGCCTCGGCGTTGTACGGGTGCCCGGCCCGGTACAGCGGCAGGGCGTCCACCGCGTCCGCCAGCCGCCGGTGCACCTGGTCGGCGAGCGGCCGCAGTGCCGCCTCCGGGGGTCCGGCGGCGGCGACCGTGTCGAGCGGTGCCTCCGAGGCCAGCACGGCCACGCTGTCGGCGACCGCGTGGAACCGTGACGAGCCCAGGACCTGGAGGGCCTGCGAGTGCGCCCGGGTCCGGGCGAGCGTGAGCTGCCGGTCCAGCAGGGCGGCGGCGCGGGCGGCGCCCACCGTCAGCGCGCCGGGGGCGGTGGCCGTGGCCTGGGCGGTGGTCCGCTGCTGGGCCCTCCGCTGCCCACCGGCGGCCCCGCCCTTCCCGGGCGTCCCGGCCGCCCGGGCCGTCCCGCCGGTCCCGGCCGCCCCGCCGGTCCCGGCCGCCCCGGCCGTCGTCGCGGATCCGGGCGCGCGCTGCGTTACGACCCGCTCCCCGTTCTCCCCGCTCGCCAGGTTTCCGTTCGCCGCGGCTCCGTTCGCCGCGCTTCTGTTCGCCGGGCTTCCGTTCGCCCCGGAGTCCGCCCCGTATCCCGCATCAGTCCCGTATCCCGAGCCCGACCCGTACCCCGATTCCGCCCCGTACCCCGATTCCGCCCCGCACCCGGTGGTCCCGGTGGTCCCGGTGGGCAGCAGGTCCCCGGGGGCGGGCAGTTCGGCCTCGCCGAGCGCGAGCGGCCGGACGGCCGGGCCGTCACCGTCGTACGCGGCCGGGCCGCCGTCGAAGGTCTGTCCGCCGTCGAAGGTCTGTCGGCTGTCGAGGGGCTGTCCGCCGCCGTGAGACGGTCCGCCGTCGGAGGCCTGCCCGCCGGTCCCGCCCGTGCCCGTGCCCGTGCCCGTGCCCGTCAGGTCGTACCACTCGGTGGCGCCCCGGCCGCTCTCTCCCGCCCCGGCCGCCGCCACGGGCGACGGGTCCGCGCCGGAGAGCCGGTGCAGGGCCGCGCGGAGCCGGACCAGCCGGGCGGCATAGGCGTGTTCGCGGGCCAGCGTGCCGGCCACCCACGCGAGTTCCGCGCGCAGCGGGTCCGACCAGGCCGTGTCCGTCAGCGGGCGGAAGGTGTGCAGCGCGCCGCTGATCCGCCGCGCGGACCGGCGCAGCCGCCGCCCCGCCTCGACGGCTTCCTCCGCGTCGGATCCGCTCTCCCGCTGCAACCGCAGGCTGCGCAGGAACTCGGTCGCGTGCGCGTGCAGGTACCCGGCCAGCACCTCGCCCGCGGTCGGGGCCGGGGGCGCGCCCCGGACCGGCCTGCCGCCCGTGCTCTCCGCCACCATCACACGCACCCCTCGTGCCGGTTCCTCCCCGCCGTCCGCGGCCGGACGGCCGCGGACGGCGGATTCCCGGCGGTCCTGGCCGTGGCGCTGCCGCCACTCCCGGTGCCGCCCGTCCTCGTCCCCGCGGCCCCCGCCGCGGTGGTCCCCACGTCTCCCGGGGCGGCGGTCCCCGCCCCAGCGCACCCCGTCGCGTTCGTCGTCGCGTTCGTCGTCGCGGCGCTCCCGGCCGGGGTGTTCGGCCCGCCGGCCCGCCGGGGCCGGCGCGTCCGCGGCGCGGGCCGTAATCTCCCGCTCCGGACCGGTCCCCGGAACGCTGTCGCCGTGAACGCTGTCGCCGTCACCGGCTCCACCGGCGGATTCATGATGTCGCTGGGCCACGCCGGCGCCTCCGGGCGTCGATGAGCATTTCCTGGACGTTGGGCAGCCGCTGCCCCTCGGCGTCCGTCGCGTGCCGCGTCCAGTTGCCGTCCGGGCCGAGGTGCCAGGACGCGGTCGCGTCCGACATGCCGGTCTCCAGCAGCCGGGTCAGGGTGGCCCGGTGGGCCGTGTCGCTCACCCGGACCAGCGCCTCGATGCGGCGGTCCAGGTTGCGGTGCATCATGTCGGCGCTGCCGAACCAGACTTCGGGCTCCCCGTTGTTGCCGAAGGTGAAGATCCGCGAGTGTTCCAGGAAGCGCCCGAGCACGCTGCGCACCCGGATGTTCTCCGACAGCCCCTCGACCCCGGGCCGCAGCGCGCAGATCCCGCGCACCCAGACGTCCACCGGCACCCCGGCCATCGACGCCCGGTACAGCGCGTCGATGACGGCCTCGTCCACCATGGAGTTGACCTTCATCCGGATGTACGCGGGCCGGCCGGCGCGGCGGTGCGCGGCCTCCCTGTCGATGCGCTGTATCAGGCCGTCGCGCAGCGACTTGGGGGCGACGAGCAGCCGCCGGTAGTTCTCCCGCCGGGAGTAGCCGGACAGCCGGTTGAAGAGGTCCGAGAGGTCCGCGCCGACCTGCGGGTCCGCGGTGAGCAGCCCCAGGTCCTCATAGAGCCGCGCCGTCTTCGGGTGGTAGTTGCCGGTGCCGACGTGGCTGTAGCGGCGCAGCGTGTCGCCCTCCTGCCGGACCACCAGCGACAGCTTGCAGTGCGTCTTCAGCCCGACCAGGCCGTAGACGACATGGCAGCCCGACTCCTCCAGCTTGCGGGCCCACTTGATGTTGGCCTGCTCGTCGAAGCGGGCCTTGATCTCGACGAGCACCAGCACCTGCTTGCCGGACTCCGCGGCGTCTATCAGCGCGTTCACGATCGGCGAGTCGCCCGAGGTGCGGTAGAGCGTCTGCTTGATCGCCAGCACGTCGGGGTCGTCGGCGGCCTGCTCCAGGAAGGCCTGCACGGAGGTGGAGAACGAGTCGTACGGGTGGTGCAGCAGCACGTCGCGCTCGCGCAGCGCCGCGAAGATGTCCGGGGCCTGCGCCGACTCGACCTCGGCGAGGTCGCGGTGGGTCCCCGCCACGAACTTCGGGTACTTCAGCTCGGGCCGGTCCAGCTTCGCTATGCCGAACAGGCCGGTCAGGTCCAGCGGGCCCGGCAGCGGGTGGACTTCGGCCTCGGAGATCTTCAGCTCCCGGACCAGCCGGTCCAGGACCTCCGGGGCCATCGACTCCTCGACCTCCAGCCGCACCGGCGGGCCGAAGCGGCGCCGCATGAGCTCCTTCTCCAGCGCCTTGAGGAGGTTCTCCGCGTCGTCCTCCTCGACCTCCAGGTCCTCGTTGCGAGTGACCCGGAACATGTGGTGGGCGAGCACCTCCATCCCCGGGAAGAGCTCCTCCAGATGCGCCGCGATCACGTCCTCCAGCGGCACGTACCGCTGCGGGGAGGCCTCCAGGAAGCGGTGGAGCAGCGGCGGCACCTTGACCCGGGCGAAGTGCTCGTGCCCGCTGACCGGGTTCCGCACCACGACGGCCAGGTTCAGGGAGAGCCCGGAGATGTACGGGAACGGGTGCGCGGGGTCCACGGCCAGCGGCGTGAGCACCGGGAAGATCTGCTGGCGGAACAGGGTGAACAGCCGCGCCTGCTCCTTCTCGGTCAGATCCGGCCAGCGGATCATCTGGATGCCCTGCTCGGCGAGCTCCGGCAGGACGTCCTGCTGGAAGCAGGCGGCGTGCCGGGCCATGAGCTCGCGGGAGCGGTTCCAGATGAGGTCCAGCACCTCGCGGGGCTGGAGCCCGGAGGCGGACCGGGTGGCGACCCCGGTGGCGATCCGGCGCTTCAGGCCGGCCACCCGGACCATGAAGAACTCGTCCAGGTTGCTCGCGAAGATCGCCAGGAAGTTGGCGCGCTCCAGCAGCGGGGTGGCGGGGTCCTCGGCGAGTTCCAGCACCCGCTCGTTGAACGCCAGCCAGCTGCGCTCGCGGTCCAGGAACCGTCCCTGGGGCAGCTCGCCGTCCCGGTCCTCGTAGCCGTCCTCGTAGCCGTCGAGGTCGGCGTCGAGATCCGGTTCCAGGTCGGAGTAGGCCGCGGCCGCAACGGTGTGGGTACGGTGCGCGGCGATGGAGCCGACCGAGGGCTGGACGTGCTGGGCCGGAGCCGGAACGCTGGAGTCGCTCATGTCCTCATTGTTCCGCGCCCACGCGGGTTCGGGCGCGTCGGATGGGGGCGGGGAGAGCGGCGGAGGAGCGGCACGGAGCCGTCTCGTGGGGGATTTCGGCACAGCGGGCTGCATTCAGTGATGCTCGCAAGCAACGTTGAATCGCCGGTAACGCGCACATGGCGGCCAGGCAAGCGGGTCCCTTCCCGGGGGTGGACACGGCCCGGCTCCCGGGGGCCGTGCCCCGGTTCCCGGCGGGGCGCGCGGGCCCGGGCGGGGTGCGGAGCCGCCGTTGCGGAGTGCGGCTACGGCCCTCCTCCGCGGCGTTCCGCTTCGGGCTTCTCCGCGGGGCCACCAGGGGCGGCGGGGGCTCCGGAGCCCGCCGGGATCCGGAGGCTGCGGGGGTTCGCCGGGTCCGGGGACTGCGGGGTCCGCCTGGTCCGGGGACTGCGGGGCCCGCCGGGGTCCCGGGGCCGCCGCCGCACGTCTTCCGCCACCAGGCTGCCCAGCCCGGCGGGCGGTCACGCATGACGGCCTTTTTGCCTCCCGGTCGGGGACTCCCGACGTCACGAGGGGGGACCGGAGGGGCGGGGGACTTCGGCAGGTGCCCCTCGGCCGGGGTCCGAGGCTCTGGCCATGGGTTTCCGGGACTACTCCATCCGGGTGCCGACGAGCGCCCGCCGGGGCCTCCTGCCGGAGGCCGGAAGGGCGCCGGTCCGGCGCGGGCTGCCCACGGGCGGCGGCCCGGCCGTACCCGGTGCCCACCCTGATCAGCTCTCCACCCGGACCGGCTCACCACCCGGCTCAGCTCACCGCCCGGACCGGCTCACCGCCCTGATCAGCCCACCGCCCGGACCGGCTCACCGCCCTGATCAGCCCACCGCCCGGACCGGCTCACCGCCCTGATCAGCCCACCGCCCGGCTCAGCTCACCACCCGGCCCGGATCCGGGTCGCTCAGCTCTCCGTCCGGTACATCAGATCCGTCTCGTGGGTGACGAACCCGAGCCGTTCGTAGACCGTGACGGCCGCGGTGTTGTCCGCGTCCACGTAGAGCATCGCGGTCGGCAGCGCGGACGCCGCCAGGTGCCGCAGCCCGATCGCCGTGAGCGCCTTCCCCAGGCCGCCTCCCTGCGCGCCGGGGACGACGCCGACCACGTAGACCTCACCGAGCTGTTCGGCGGCGTGCACCTTGGTCCAGTGGAAGCCGACGATCCGGCCCTCCCGCTCCGCCAGGAAGAAGCCCTCCGGGTCGAACCACGCCTCCGCCATGCGGTCGTCGAGGTCCCGCTGGGTGAGGGAGCCCTGCTCGGGGTGGTGGGCGAAGGCCGCCGCGTTCGCCGCCAGCCACGCGGCGTCGTCCTGCCCCGGCCGGAAGGTCCGTACGGTCACGCCCTCCGGCAGCACCGGGTCGGCGAGCGAGAGATCGGCCAGCGGGCGGCGCATCTGCCGCAGTTCCCGGAACAGCGACATGCCCAGCACCTGTGCCAGGTGCCGTGCCGCCGGGTGCCCGCCGTGCGCCCACATCCGCAGCCGCCGCCCCGAGGCGTCCAGCAGCGCGCCGCCCAGCGCCCGGCCGTGGCCGCGCCCCCGGTGTCCGGGGTGCACGACCAGTTCGGCGGCCGGTGCCTCCACCGGGTCCGTCTCCTCCAACTGGGCGTAGCCGGCGAGCGTCCGGCCGCCGTCGCCCTCGTCCGCGTACAGCAGCAGATGCCGGACGCCCTCGCGGCGGCCGCCCCGCAGTTGCAGCCGGCCCTGCTCCGAAACGGCGGGCTGCCCGTCGATCCGGGCCGCCTCCTCCAGCAGCTCCGAGACCGCCTGCGCCGTCTCGGGCGCCACCTCGTCGAGAACCTCGATCTTCCGCACCGCGCCCGTCCCGTTCACCACGTTGCTCATGTCCTGAGCCTACGACCCGCGGGTTCCGGGGGAGCCCTGCCGCCACCGGGAGACACGGTGCCTCCGCCCGTCCGCCGCCCGTGACCCCGGGGCGCGGCCGGCGGCCCGCCGCCCCCGCCGTCGTGCACGGCCCGCCGGGTGCCTCCGGAGCCCGCGGACCGGCCCCGCTCCCCCGACCCGTCCGCCCCAGGTTTCCGGCCACACCGTCGCAACCTGCTCGTTACCACCGGAGTCCTGACACGCTACGCGCGTTGACCATAAGCTGCCGCTCGACTCGACCACGTCAGCGATTTCCGCTGTCGCACAACTCGCTGTCCGCAAAGGGGAACTCATGTCAGCGACACCTCAACGGCGCCGCACGGCCCGCCGTCTGACGATCGGTGCCGCGGTGCTCGCGGCCACGGCCGGGGCGCTGTCCGTCGCCGTTCCGGCCGGGGCCGACAGCAACGGGCACGGCCGCGGTCACGGCCGCACCGTCGATGTGCAGCTGCTCTCCTTCAACGACTTCCACGGGAACCTCGAACCGCCCGCCGGCTCCTCCGGCCAGGTCACCCAGCAGAACCCGGACGGCACCACGCAGAAGATCGACGCGGGCGGCGCCGAGTACCTCGCCTCCTCGCTGCGCACCGCGCGGAAGGGCCACCCGTACAGCGTCACCGCCGCCGCCGGCGACATGATCGGCGCCAGCCCGCTGGTCTCCGGCCTCTTCCACGACGAGCCGACCGTCGAGGCGATGAACAAGCTCGGCCTCGACGTGACCAGCGTCGGCAACCACGAGTTCGACGAGGGGCGGACCGAACTCACCCGCATGCAGAAGGGCGGCTGCCACCCCAAGGAGGGCTGCTTCGAGAAGGGCAAGGTCTTCAGGGGAGCGGACTTCCCCTACCTGGCCGCCAATGTGACGGACGAGAAGACGCGCAAGCCGATCCTCAAGCCGTACACGGTCTGGAAGCACCGCGGGGTGAAGATCGGCTTCATCGGGCTGACTCTGGAGGGCACCCCGGACATCGTCTCCGCCAATGGCATCAAGGGCCTGAAGTTCCACGACGAGATCAGGACCGTCAACAAGTACGCCAAGGAGCTGAACCGGCGCGGGGTGAAGTCCATCGTCGCGCTCATCCACGAGGGCGGCGCACCCGCCGGCGGCTCGTACAACTACAACTGCGACAGCCCCGGCCAGGGCGACGGCATCTCCGGCCCCATCGTGGACATCGCCAAGGGCATCACCCCGAAGGTCGACGCGCTGGTCACCGGCCACACCCACCAGGCGTACGTGTGCACGGTCCCGGACCCGGCGGGCAAGCCGCGGATGGTCACCTCGGCCTCCTCGTTCGGCAAGCTCTACACCGACACCACGCTCACCTACGACCGCCGCACCCACGACATCGTGCGGACCAAGGTCGCGTCGGCCAACCACGTGGTGCGCCGGGACCAGCCCAAGGCCACCGACATGACCGCGCTCATCCAGCGCTGGAACAAGCTGGCCGCGCCGGTCGCGAACAAGCCGGTCGGCTACATCTCCGGCGACATCCCCGGCCGCGGCGCCGCCACGTACGAGTCGCCGCTCGGCGACGTCATCGGCGACGCCCAGCTGGAAGCCATGGCCCCGGCCGACAAGGGCGGCGCGCAGCTCGCCCTGATGAACCCGGGCGGCATCCGCTCCGACCTGGTGCAGAAGGCGTCGGGCAGCGAGGGCGACGGCGTGGTCACCTACGGCGAGGCGTTCACCGTCCAGCCGTTCACCAACATGATGACGGCGGTCGACCTCACCGGCGCCCAGCTGATCACCGCGCTCCAGCAGCAGGTCAGCGGCCCGAACGAGGCCTCGCCGAAGATCCTCCAGGTCTCGAAGGGCTTCACCTACACCCTGGACATGACGAAGACCGGCGCCGCCCGGATCGAGACGGACTCGGTGAAGCTGAACGGCACGGCGATCGACCCGTCGAAGACGTACCGGGTCGCGATGAACGAGTTCCTCTCCGGCGGCGGTGACGGCTTCACGGCGTTCAAGGAGGGCCGCGACAAGTTCGTGGGCCAGTCCGATCTCGACGCGCTCACCGCGTACTTCGCTGCGCACTCGTCCGCGGCGCAGCCGCTGGCGCCGCCGAAGGCGGACCGGATCACCGTCGTGAAGTAGCCCGCGCGGATCACGGTCGTGAAGTGACCCGCGCGGATCACGGTCGTGAGGTGACCCGCACGGCGGGAACCGGCCCGTCACGCAACTGACCCTCTGCGCACGGGAGTCGTCCGGACACCCGCGGTGCGCCGAGCACCGGTACGGCCCGGCGGGGCACGATCCCGCCGGGCCGTCGTGCGTGAAGAGCGCCCGCCGGCGGCCCGTCCCTCCTCCGTCCCCGCCGCGTCCGTCACCCCCGCGTCCGTCACCCCCGCGAGTGACCAACGGCGGTGATCCGGAAGGCCGTATACGGCTGAACGCGGCCGGTCACCGGCGGTCGGCCGGCCCCGTCCGGAGCCTCCCGGTCCGCTTCCCCGCGTGGGCCCCGAGCGCTGCCGCACCTGTTCCGACCTGCCCGGGGACACTCCGCAGCGCACGGCGGGTCCGCTGCCCCCGGGCACGGCACCCGCGCCCGCCCCAACGTGAAATCGCTCGCATTAACCGAGGTTTAACGCCTGAACTTGCATTCGAGGGTGCGGTTCGTGATCGGATATACCGATGCGACCCCCCACACGACCTCCCGAGTCAGAGCCGAGGCCGTCGGTGCGCAACCCGTACGAGGACCTCGCAGCGCTCGCCGACCCCGAAGAGGACTACGGCGACAGCTCACACCGGCGCCTCGAGGACGACGTCCTGGGGCTGGGGCTTCGCGCGGACGACGAGCAGGCCGACGAGGAGTGGACCCGGCCCGACCACCGCCGGGGCAGGCGGCGCCGGGGCCGGTTCGCCGCCCTGCCGATCGCCCTCAAGGCAGTGGTGGCCGTCGTGGTGGCCATGGCGTTCCTGGTCGTCGCCGACCGCTGGGCCGTGCTCTATGCCGAGCAGAAGACGCAGGAGAAGCTGAAGGATTCGCTGCATCTGGCCACCGAGCCGGATGTGACCGTGCACGGCTTCCCCTTCCTGACGCAGGTGGCCGACAAGCGGCTGGACAAGGTCGACATCGCCATCCCCGACGTCGCCGCCGACCGCGTCTCGCTGGCGCGGGTCGAGGCGTCCGCCTCCGACGTGCAGCTCCAGGGCGACCTGCCCACCTCCATCAAGGGGGCGGTCATCGGCCGGATGCAGGGCAGCGTGCTGCTGTCGTTCGACGACCTGAACCGGGAGCTCGGCTCCTCGCAGGTGAGGTTCACCGAGATGGGGCGCAGCTCCGTCCGGGCCGAGGGCAGCCTGCCGGTCGCGGGCCACGACCTGCGCATGAAGGCCGAGGCGCACATCCGGCGGGTGGGCGGCCGGGGGATCGCCACCGACATCAGCGGCATGCAGCTCAACATTGCCGACATCGCCGTGTTCCGGCCGGGGAAGGGCGAGGGCGAGGGGCTGCGGCTGACCCGCAAGGGCGCCGAGGAAGTGCGCCGCAACCTGGCCCAGGCGAAGGCCCTGCTCTCCATCCCGTCCCTGGCCGAGCGGCTCGGCGTGCCGGACTCGGCGATCGACCGGACGGTGCGCAGCGAGGAGGAGCTGCACCGGGTCACCGGGGCGCCGCGCTTCGTGAAGCAGGTGATGAAGCTCAACCTCGTCGACGTCCTCGTCGATCACCCGTGGCTGCTGAAGAAGATCGGCATCGACCCGGGGCTGGCCTCCGGGCTGACCGAGCTGACGAAGCCGGACCTGTCGAACCGGTTCTCCCTCTCCTTCCAGCTCCCGAAGGTGCCCGGATACGTCCGCCTCCAGAACATCTCGGTGGAGCGCGAAGGCATCCAGGCCGACCTGTCGGGGATGGACATACCGCTCGGCGACGCCGAGAAGAAGGACGCGGAGAAGAAGGGGCCGGCGAAGAAGGGCGCGAAGTCCGAGTCGTCCGAGTCATCCGAGAAGAACGACCAGGGCAAGAGCGACCAGGGCGACAAGGACAAGGGCGAGAAGTCGCAGAAGCCCGAGGGCGGCAAGGAGCACTGAGGGCCCGCCCGCCCCGCCGGCGCCGCCGCGCCACCCGCTGTCCGAGCCCCGCTCAGGCCTCCGCGCCGGGCGGGGCTCGTCGTTTCCGCGGGGCGGGGGCGGCGGCCGAACCGGTGCCCGGCCCCGGGCCGGGTCCAGGGGCCGGAGTGGTGGCCGAACCGGTGCCCGGACCGGGCCGGGTCGCCGACCCGGCCACCTGCCACCTGTCACCCGCCGGCCGGCCGGCTACGGCGCCGTCTCCGGCGGAGGCGCGCTCGACCCCGGCAGCGCGAGGCGGGCCAGCGTGCCGCCGCCCGGTGCCGCCTCCAGGGTCACCGTGCCGCCCGCCTGCTGCACCGTGCGGGCCACGATCGACAGCCCGAGCCCCGACCCGGGCAGGCTCCGCGCCGAGGTGGAGCGCCAGAAGCGTTCGAAGACGTGCGGGAGTTCGTCGGCCGGGATGCCCGGGCCGTGGTCCCGCACCGTCAGCGCCCCGCCCCGGAGCCGGACCTCGATCGCGCCGGCGCCCCCGGCCGGAACGCCCGCCCGCCCCGTACCGGCCGCCGAGGCCGCACCGCCCGGCCGCTGCGCCTGCTGGCGCTCGCCCCCGCCGGCGTCGTCGACGCGCACATCGCGTCGGC
>NZ_JBEOXS010000036.1:0-81309 GCF_040296705.1 Streptomyces sp. NPDC002055 | reverse complement strand
GGGGGGAGCCCCCCCCCCGACCTCCCCCGGGGGAGGAAGGGGCGTCGCCGGGGAACCGCGGCGGACGGCTCCGGCTCAGCCGACCCCGGCGTTGAGGAAGATTCCGCCGTCGACGACGAGCGTCTGGCCGGTGACCCAGCCGGAGCGCTCGGAGAGCAGGAACTCCGCGGCGCCCCCGATGTCCTCGGGCTGCCCGAGCCGGCCCAGCGGATAGGCCCCGGTGACCTCCTCCTCGCGGCCCTCGTAGAGCGCCTGGGCGAACTTCGTCTTCACCACGGCCGGGGCGATGGCGTTGACCCGGACGCCCGGCGACAGCTCGTGCGCCAGCTGCAGGGTGAGGTTGATCATCGCGGCCTTGCTGATGCCGTAGGCGCCGACGAACGGGGAGGCCGAGAGGCCGGCCACCGACGCGATGTTGACGATCGCGCCGCCGTTCTCCTGCTGCCAGGCCTTCCAGGCCTGCTGGGCGAAGCCGAGCGCCGAGATCACATTGGTCTCGAAGACCTTGCGGGCCACCCCGAGGTCGAGATCCGCGATCGGTCCGAAGACGGGGTTGGTCCCGGCGTTGTTGGCGAGGTAGTCGAGCCGGCCGAACGTCTCGACGGTGCGCTCCACGGCGGCCGCCTGGTGCGCCTCGTCGTGAGCCTTTCCGGCGATGCCGATCACCCGGTCCGCGCCGAGCCGCTCGACGGCCTCCTTGAGGCTGTCCTCGTTGCGGCCGGTGATCGCGACCCGGTCGCCGCGGGCGACCAGCGCCTCGGCGATGCCGTAGCCGATGCCACGGCTCGCTCCGGTGACGAGCGCGACGCGCCCGCTGTCCTGCGGTGCTGTCATGATGTCTCCTGTTGTCTCCGCGCGTCCGGGGGTCAGTCGAGCGGGCCGCCGGCCACGTACAGGACTTGGCCGGAGACGAAGCCGGCCTGCTCGCCGGTGAAGAAGGCGATGGCGTTCGCGATGTCGTCGGGGGTGCCGACGCGCTGGACCGGGATCTGGCTCGCGGCGGCGGCCTGGAAGTCCTCGAAGCCCATGCCGACGCGGGCGGCGGTGGCGGCGGTCATGTCGGTCGCGATGAAGCCGGGGGCGACGGCGTTGGCGGTGATTCCGAACTTGCCCAGCTCGATCGCGAGGGTCTTGGTGAAGCCCTGCAGGCCGGCCTTGGCCGCCGAGTAGTTGACCTGGCCGCGGTTGCCGAGAGCCGAGCTGCTGGAGAGGTTGACGACCCGGCCGAACCCCGCGTCCACCATGTGCTTCTGGCAGGCGCGGGTCACCAGGAAGGCGCCGCGCAGATGCACGCTGATGACGGTGTCCCAGTCGGCGTCGCTCATCTTGAACAGCAGGTTGTCCCGGAGGACCCCCGCGTTGTTGACGACGATGGCGGGCGCGCCGAGCTCCTCCGCGACCCGCGCGACCGCGGCCTCGACCTGCGCGGAGTCGGAGACGTCGCAGCCGACGGCAAGGGCCGTGCCGCCCGCCGCGGTGATCTTCTCCACGGTGTCCTTGCAGGCGGCCTCGTCCAGGTCCAGTACGGCGACGGCGCGGCCTTCCTCGGCCAGGCGCACGGCGGTGGCCTGGCCGATGCCCCGGGCGCCGCCCGTCACGACGGCGACACGCTGCTCGGTGGTGGACATGCGGGTTCTCCTCGCGTTCGGGCCGCTTGGGATGCGGATCCGTCCGGGAGCGGCTGCGGATGAGCAACCGCTTAGTAGGTCGGTCGGCCAAAACGCTAGAAGCCGTGGCACCCGGTGTCAACGGGCCATGACCGGCCGCGCCCCATGTCACAGGCGCCGACCACCGGCCGGGCGGACCGGCGGACCCGCCCGACCGCCGCTTCAGCGGACGAGGACGTCCAGCAGCCGTTCGGCCTCCGCCTCCGGATCGGTGGTCAGCCCGGTGTGCACCGGCCCCGGCTGGACGACCGTACTGCGCGGCGCCACGAGCCAGCGGAACCGCCGCCCCGCGTCGTCCCCGCTCGCCTGGCCCGCATGTTCACCGCCCCGGCACAGCCCCTCGACGGCGTGCAGCGCGGCGCGGACGGCGGTGACGTCGGCCGTGGGGTCCAGCGCCCGCAGCCGGTCCTCGTCCAGATGCGTGCGGGCGATGACACAGGACCGGGCGCGGCAGTACACCACCACACCAGCGTTGATCAGCTCACCGCGCTCCACCCGGGGGACGACCCGGAGCAGGGCGTACTCGAAGACATCGCGTCCGTTGTGGAGCCCGTTCACCGTGCGGCCTTTCCGTCGACGCGGACCCGCAGCCACTCCGGAGCCTGCGAGGGCCGCTCGGCCGGGCGGGGACCGAGGGTGATCCGCTCGCGCAGGCCCGCGGCCCGTTCCGCCAGCGCCTCGACGTAGGCCCGGCGCACCGCGTCCGGGGAGCCGAAGCCGGGCTCGTCGGCCAGCCAGACGTCGGGGACTTCGGCCGCGGCACCGGTCAGCAGCTCCTCCGTCACCAGCGGGGCCAGCTCGGCAGCGGCGGCGTCCAGGTCCGGACCGAAGGAGGCCAGGACGTGGTCGGAGGCGTCGTACGGCTTGACGGCCGCGGTCCGGGCGGACGGCCAGCTGTGGTGCCAGATCATCGTGGCGCCGTGGTCGATGAGCCACATCCCGCCGTGCCACACCAGCAGATTGGGATTGCGCCACGAGCGGTCGACGTTGTTGATCAGCGCGTCGAACCAGACCACCCGTCCGGCCTCCACCGGATCCACCGCGAAGGCAAGCGGATCGAAGCCGAGCGAGCCGGGCAGATAGTCCATCCCGAGGTTGAGGCCGCCACTGGCCTTCAGCAGCTCCTGCACCTCCTGGTCCGGCTCGCCCAGCCCGATGACCGGGTCGAGCTGGATCCCTACGAGCTCCGGGACCCGCAGCCCGAGCCGCTGCCCGATCAGGCCGCAGATCACCTCGGCGACCAGGGTCTTGCGGCCCTGACCGGCACCGGTGAACTTCATGACATAGGTACCGAGATCGTCGGCTTCGACGATCCCCGGGAGCGAACCGCCCTCGCGCAAGGGCGTGACATAGCGGGTCGCTACGACCTCTTCCAACACTTTCCCAGGTCACCCATCTCTTCGGCCTTACAATCCACGGACGGCTTTCTCCGGGGCGTAGAGGCAGGAATCACCGGTCAACGGCGCTGGGGAGAATCCGGGGAGTTTCGCATGACATGCAGTTCTCCCCGCTTCCCGAGCAGTCCGTCGATGGCGGCGCGCCCCCTGCTTCCGGCCTCCGGCATGAAGTGAGCATAGTAACCAAGGGTGATCGCCGGCGAGGAGTGCCCGAGCCACCGAGCCAGGGTCACGACGGACTCTCCGGCTTCCAACATGATCGAGGCATAGGTGTGCCGCAGCACGTGGAAACCGTCGAACTGTTGCGTGCGTCCACATCAACGAGTTGAACTCAGAACACGATTCCGAAGCTGCCGTCAGGCTGATGCCAGACTGCTCGCGCGACCGATCACGCCGTCAACATGAGGCAACGACTCCTGATCGCTCTCCGACGAAAAAGTGCAGCGCCGATACTCAAGCGTCGTGAATCCGTGCTCGCAGACGTTCGGTGAGCACAACATCATGCGAAAGCCGCTCCAGCTCCTGCGCGTCCACATCCACGCCCTGCTGCTTGAGGACGTCGGCCAGGAAATTCCAGTGGCCGGCCGCCATCTGCTCATGCGTTTCGCCGTCGTTCGGCTCGTCCGGCCCGACCACCGTCCGGGCGTCCATCTCGATGTCCTCGGCCGAGATCCGCGGCTGGGTGTCCGCCGGAGCAGATGAGGTCCAACCCCACCCGCGGTCACTGAGCAACACCAGGCTGCGGCCATCCGCAAGGACAACCTCGAGCCGTGCCGTCACCGACACCTGCCGAGCGCCCGTGGCACCTTCATCCAGATCGACGTGAGTGACCAAGCGAGTCACAGCAGTCACGTTGCCCTCCTCTCGGCTCACCCACTCCTGGCCCGAGCCGTTGCTGAATGGTGACGATATCCAGGACTGGCTACGTTCCGGGCTGCGCCCCCGGTCCCTGTTCGGTGAGCCCCAATCCGCGTAACTCGACCACCACACCGCTGACACAGTCGCTGCCCATCCGGGCGGGATCGCGAGTCCGGTTCACCCCGCAGGGGTTCGCGCGCGGGCCCCCAGCGGGTCAGGGAACGGTGACGATGAGCACTTGGCCGTGTGCAGACAGGTGTTGTGCGTCCTTCATGCCGGCGACCCAGCTGGTGAGGGCGTAACGGCCCTGGTCGAGGGGCATCCCGATGACCGCGCTCCGGCCCGGAGAGAGCGGTGGCGTCCCCAGCTGCGCGGCGAGGTCGAAGGGCTTGGGCGTATGCCGAGTGTCCTGGAAGAACCTCTGGATGTCGGCCTCGGTGACGGAGTCGTCGGTGAGGGGGTACACCGCGAGCTCGTCGACCTGTCCTCGCATCGCGTTCACGTAGCGCAAGGGCCGGTCCCGGCGGATACGTCCCTCGAGGACGAAGCGCGGGCCACGCGCCGTGTCCACAGCGGTGACGGTGGCGGACGGACACGGGCGCACGGCTCCGGCGTCGTCCGCCGCGTGGACGAGGAGCGGGCTGACGTACTCTGCGCCGGGGAGGGGATCGCGTCCGACGTAGGGGCCCTCGAAGTCCTTGTACTCCAGGACGAGGTACGGGCCGGGCGGCAGCCACGCGGTGAAGGACGACTGCGAACCGAGGACCGCCATGGCGCCGCCGTCGCCATGGCGCCGCCGTACAGCTCCGCATCGGCCATCAGCTCCCTGGACGCCTCAATGACGTCCTGCGAACTCTCCTTCTCGAAGACGTCGCGCAGGTGCCGGCGGAAGGACGCCTCACCGATACCACGGCGGAGTCGGGCGATACCGACGATGCCGGTACGGGTACTGGTCGTCCGTACCCGTAAGGTCACCGCGCCGGCGACCGCGGTCGCCGGTGTGCTGAAACCGTCCTCGCCGGTCACGATGTCGAGCGGCTCCGGCCTCCGCGACGGCGACCCGGCTCCGACGAGCGCGAGAGTTGCCGTCGCCGTGCCGGCGGTCAGCAGGCCTCGCCTGGTCCACGTGTTCATGATCTGCTCCTCTGCTGCTGTGACCTCGGGCGGGTGTGTATCTCGTGCGGGTCGGCGGTCGGTTCAGGACCGGCCGGACGGGCCAGGCCCTCGCCGTGGCGGCGGACCGTTCCAGGGTGGCGGCACCGGCCGGAAATGCACAGGCCCGGACGTCGTGTGACCGTGCTGCGGCGTGCGGGGAGTTCACTCGGCCGGCCAGGTGAACAGGCTGCCCACCAGGTGGTACTGGAGCAGCATGCGCGCCTACGACGGTGACGGCCGCGCCGGGGATGCGATCGTCCTTCAGGCAGCGACGATCCCGTTCCGGGACCGGCCGACGGCAGTGCGAGGCGCATCGGCCCCTGTGTATTCCACATGGGTGCGGCGCACCGACGTGCGTCTAACGTGAGCTCATGACCGGGTGGGGCTGGGCATTTCGGCACGGGCGGGGCATCGGGTCCGGAGGCGCCGTGCCGGACATCGGGGGCGTTGAGGGGCCGCCGGGCGAGCCGGTCGCCGGCCCGGCCGCGGAGGACCGCTCCTCGGGATCCGGCCGTTCCACCGATACGGATGCCGATGCCCCTACGGATGCCGGCTCCGGCCCGGACTCCGACGCCGGCCCGGCGCCGGCGGTCGTGTCGGTGATCCTCGTCGTCGTCATTCTCGGCTTCTCCTTCGAGCCCGCTGTCACCCTGCCGCGCCCGGCCGCCGTACCGATGCTGCTGCTCCAGTTGGCCGGCTGCCTGCCTTCGACGCGGCGGCTGCGCGGGGCCTGGACCCTCTGCGCGCAGGCCCTGCTCACGCCCTGGTCCGGGCTGCCCGGTTTCCTCGGCGCCTCCGTCCTGCTGGTCGTCGAACGGCGCGTCCGATGGGCTTTGTTCACGGTCCTCGTGCTGGCGGCGGGGCCGCTCGCGCCCGGCGACGGCAGTGTCCATTCCGTCCTCAACGGCATCGGCAACGCGCTCGCCCACGGATTGATCATCTATGCGCTGACCCGGCTCAGCGACCTGTACACCGAGCTGCGCGCAACCCGTGGCGCTTTGGCGGAGGCCCTCGTCACGGCCGAGCGGGAACGCGCCGGGCGCAGCCTGGACGCGGTGCTGGGTACGGCACTGGCGGAGATCGCCCGGCTGGCCGGGCAGGGTACGCATGCGGCGCGGCGGCTCGTGACGGTCGCGCGGGCCGCAACCGAGCGCGTGCGCGCCGCGCCGCCCGCGCAGTCGGCCGGTGGGGCGGACGTCCTTCCGGCCGCCCTGGCGCCCCGGCTGGTGTGGCCCATCGTGGTCGCCACTCACCTCGAGTACCTGATTGTGGGCACTGCGTTCCTGCTCGGTGCCGGGGTTCCGGGCGGGCGGGTCGTCGCCTACGCGGCCGTCCTGGGGGCCGTGGTCGCGCTGCAGGCGTACCACTCCCTGCCGCGTCCCCCGGGTACGCGTCCCCCGTACGTTGCCTGGACGCTGGGCGCGCAGCTCATCCTCGCCTTGGGCACACTGGCCGCTCCCGACGGGCCGTACCCTCAGCTGGTGGGTTTCGCGGCCGCATCCGTGCTGATCGTCCTTCCCGGGCGCACCGCCTGGCCGGCGGCCGGGGCAATGACCGCGCTGGCAGCGATCGCCATGCTCCTGCGGACGGATGGGCCCGGGGCTCGTGGCACCGGTCTCCTCTTGCTGGACATGGTGGTGATCGCTTCGGTCTTCTACGGCCTTGCCCTGCTCACCGGTCTCGTCCGCCAGGTGCGGGAGGCCCGCGGAGCACTGGCGGCGCTGGCCGTGGCGCGAGAGCGACGGCGCATCGCCCGGGACGTCCACGACCTGCTGGGCCACGGGCTGTCCGCGATCGTCCTGAAGGGCGAGCTGGCAGTTCGCGACCCCGACCGGGGGCGGGCCGGTCAGCATCTCGCAGATGCGGCAGCGCTGGCGGACCGGGCTCTGGCGGACCTTCGGGCGATCCCGGGGGAATGCACGGAGATCACTCTGGCCGAGGAAGTGGACTCCGCCCGGAAGATCCTGGCTGCCGCGGGCGTCGCCGTGCAGGTGCGGGGCGAGGCGGACGAGGTGGAAGGCGCGTCGGAGGCACTGTTCGCCACGGTGTTGCGGGAGGCCGTGACGAACGTACTGCGACACGCGGCGGGAGCTCGCCGGTGCGAGGTGGATGTCGGCCCCGGGCTGCTGCGGGTGGCGGACGACGGCCGTACGGTTCCGCTGCCGTCATGGGGGCGAGGCCGCCCCGCGGGTACCGGCGGCAACGGGCTGAGGAATCTGCGTGAGCGCGCGGCCGCACTCGGCGGGGTCCTGGAGGCCGGGCCCGCCCCGCACGGCCGCGGCTACGTACTGACGGTCCGTCTGGAATCCGCTCCCGTCTCCGTCGTCGGATGAACTGCGTGTCACTCCAGCCAGCCGTGCTCCCGGGCGATCCGCACCGCGTCGAGCCGGTTGCGGGCGACGAGCTTGGTGACGGCCGCACCGAGATAGTTCCGTACGGTGCCCTGCGAGAGGTGCAACTCGCCGGCGATCTCGTCGAGCCCGGCACCGGTGGCAGCCAGTCGCAGTACATCGGTTTCGCGTGGGGTGAGGGGGCTCTCCTCGGCGGTGAGCGCCGCAGCAGCCAGTTCCGGATCGATGACGTGATCCCCCGCGGCCACGCTGCGGATCGCGGTGGCGAGCTGATCCGGCGGGGCGTCCTTGAGCATGAACCCGCCCACCCGGGCGGCGAGTGCCGACCTCAGTGCCTCGGGCCGTCCCAGAGCGGTGAGGATCAGGATCCGGCAGTCGGGAAGCGCGGCTCGGAGGTCGCGGGCAGCGGAGAGTCCGTCGGCGCCGGGCATGTTCAGGTCGAGCACCGCGACGGTGGGGTGGTGGGCGAGGGCGGCAGAAACGACGGCGTCCCCGCGGGCCACCTCGGCAACGACCTCCATGTCGGGTTCCAGGCCCAGCAGGGCGGCCAGCGCCCCACGGATCATGTGCATGTCCTCGGCCAGCAGAATGCGGATCACTGTCCCTCCCGCAGGATCGTAACGGCCGGGGCGGATGGGCTCGGCTCGCCGGGGCTTCCGTGGTGTCCGCAACACATGCTTCAGAGCGCTGTATTGACCTTCGATACGTACCATGTGGGCAGGGGCGGGTCAGCCGAGAGCAGGGCTCACCAGGTCCAGCTGCAGCTGGTTCCCCCAGTCGTTGGTGAAGACGGCACTCGTACCTTCGTAGTGCACCCTGACGAACGGGTTGGAGAGGAACATCACGGCGCCCCACCGCAGGGAGCCGTCGGCATCGAGACGGGCGAGGTAGCCGATGTTGCCCATCCCGCCGCCCCCGCCCGACATCCACCCGGATCCGTCGGGTAGCGGACTCTCGAAATAGGTGTCCGCCTCGACGACGCCCTGTTCCTGAACGGCCTGGGCCACCTCGAACGGCTCACCGATACGGAATGGGATCGGCTGCCCGGCATCCGGGTGGTAGGCCCCCGGACCGTCGACATGCAGTGCCAGGCCGGTGTCGTCCGGACGATACAGCCCGTCTCGGAGCGGCATCTCCCCCGCCTGCCAGAGTTCCTCGACCATCCCCATAGCCCATCCCACCGTCGACTGCGAAGCTACTTGATCCTGCTGGGCGTGTCTGTCGTCCACCTCGCCGAACGCACCCGGCGCCGGAAGCCGCTGCTGCGCGATGTCCGGCGCCGGTGGTCGTCCGGTCCACGGGACGGCACCGGACGACCCCGTGTTCACGCGATTCCTTCCGAGGGCACCGCCTACACGAACTCGCTCTTGTAGAAGACGCTCGCGTGGCGCGCTCCCGATGTGTTCGAGTGGAAGCCGAAGGCAAGCCGCGGTCCGCCCGGGGACTGCCAGATCGCCATGCCCTGCGGTTCGCGGCCGGGCAGGGACTGGCCGGCCGTGGTCGCGAAACGGTCCACCACCGTGGAGTTGCCGACGTCGTTCAGGTCGACCGTGGTGATGTACGAGGGGTTTCCCACGGGGCCTTCCAGCAGGTAGGCGTACCGGCCGTAGGCGGCGAAGCCCTGGAAAGGGTTGGCCTTGCCCCAGTCGCCGCGGGCCGGCAGGGCCCTCTCGACCAGCCTGTATGCGCTGGTGAGCCGCCCGGCGCGGGCATCGTTCAGTGTGAAGGCGACGATGCGGCGCTGGTCGGTTCCGACGTTGTAGCGCACGAGCAGCCGGTCCGTGGACGGGTCGATCACGGGCTGCGGGTTGATCATCGTGTCGCCGATCGAGGGTGTGCGGTCCTGGACCGAGGGGTCGTCCTGCTCCAGCACGGCCCCGTCGACGAACGGGAACCGGCCGATCCGCGTACCGAAGCCGCTGGCGCTCGTCTTCCACTCGGTCCACAGGTGGACCTGCCCGCCGTACGGCTCCACCGCGATCGATACGCCGTGGCCGAAGCCGTGGAGGGCCATGGACCCCAGTTGGTTGCCCGCCGTGTCGGTCCGGGTGACCCACAGGTCGCCGTTCGTGCTCCCGGTCTTGGTCTGCAGGAAGTACACATGCTGGTGGACATTGTCGTATCCGAAGGACTGCATCACCCAGTTGGCATGGAGCGATTTCTTCCATATCGGATTGCCGCCGGCCCCGTCGAGCTTGAACCGTGGCGAGTCGGGCACGACCGCGCTCGCGGGGGAAGCCGTGAACAGGGGAAGTGCGGCGCCGCCCACCACTGCGGCAGCGACGCCTCCACCCGTCTTGAGGAACCCGCGCCGGGTGGTGGCGCGCTTCACTGAACCGTCGGTGCTCATGAAGAACTTCCCCTCGTTGAACGCACTCGTATGAGGCCGTATGACTGATAATCCATCAACCATGCTGAAAAGAAGGGCATTTGCGCAACATCGATCTCTCCAGCGCGGGCGTCAGTACCAGGACTCTGCGCCCCGCTGCTGGTTCGCTGTCCGCCTGGGGAAGACGGTGGGCTCGGCGCCGGTAGGGGACAGCCGGCTTTGCAGGTGAGTGACGACTCACCTGCAAAGCCGCCGGCGCGTTCAGGCGATGGTCTCGTACAGCTTGGATCCGGCCTGCCCCTTGCACTCCCACAGCTGAATGCGAGCGCCGTTGCTGGCCCCGGAGTTCTCGACCTCGAGGCACTTGCCGCTGACGTGGTTCCTGAGGGTGTAGTAGCCGTTGCCGGCGTCGACCGGGTACCACTTGGATCCGGCCTGTCCGTTGCAGTCCCACTGCTGGATGCGGGCGCCGTTGGTGGTCCGGGAGTTCTCGACCTCGAGGCACTTGCCGCTGTGGTAGTTCTTGACGTATTCGTAGCTGCCGTGCTTTTCGGCGTACCAGCCGGATCCGGCCTGCCCGTTGCAGCCCCACTGCTGGACGCGGGCGCCGTTGGTGGTCCGGGAGTTCTCGACCTCGAGGCACTTGCCGTTGATGGTGTGGATCAGCCAGCCGTTCGCAGCGGCTGCGGATGTGCGCTGATCGGATGTGGCCGGTCCGGGGCCAGGCAGGGGCGAGGGGCCGGAAGCGGATGCGGGAGTGACACCGAGCGCCCAGGCGCCGGCTAAGGCGGCGAGGGTGAGAAGACGACGGGACATGCGTGTGTCCTTTCGGTGCCGGCCTTCGGGCCGGGTGTGAGCGGAGCTGCATGGAAGCGCCATTGACATGGCCGGTTCAATCTGTTCTCGCGCGTTGACCCGACACGGCCGGGCGAGGTTCGGCTCGCTCGGCTGCGTATCAGGCGTTGCCGTAGCCCTTGGACAGGACGTCCGGCCGCCGGCTACGACGGTGACGGCCGCGCCGGTGATGCGATCGTTACGATCTCGTTCCGGGACCGGCCGACGGCAGTGCGAGGCTCATCGGCCCGTGTGTACTTCACATGGATGGGGCGGGTGCGGCGCACCGACGTGCGTTGACGTGCCCCCGAACCCACTGGTGGCCTCTGCCTGCCCCATGGCAGTCACGTAACGCAGCCAGCAGCACCTGGCTTCAGGTCATGCGCCCTCTGGCCGTGTGGTTCGGTGAGCACACCGCCCCTCCGCCGGCCGGGACGGGCGGGCCCCGCTGCCGTTCGTGACAAAGTGCGTCGGCACCCACCGCGGACGGCGCCGGCCCCGTGGCACCATGCGCCGCATGAAAGCAGCGTACATAGAGGAGTTCGGGCCTGCGGATGCCATTCGGTTCGGTGAACTTCCCCCGCCCGCGGGCGGTCCGACCGATGTCCTGGTCGATGTCACCGCCACGACGGTCAATCCGGTGGACACCTTCATCCGCTCCGGCGCCTGGCGGACGCCGGTGCCCTTCCCGTTCGTCATCGGCCGCGACGTGGTCGGCACCGTCGCCGCCACCGGCGCAGGCGTGGCCGGCTTCGCCGTGGGGGACGCCGTGTGGTGCAACAGCCTCGGCCACGGCGGACGGCAGGGGGCGGCGGCGGAGCGCGTGGCGGTGCCGGTCGACCGGCTCTACCACCTGCCGGACCGGGTCTCCCCGACGGACGCGGCGGCGGTGCTGCACCCGGCGGCCACCGCCTGGCTCGCGCTCTTCACCCGCGGCGCGCTGCGCACCGGGGAGACCGTCCTCGTCGTCGGGGCCGCGGGTAACGTGGGCAGCGCCGCGGTCGTGCTCGCCGCCGAGGCCGGCGCGCGGGTGCTGGCCACCGCCCGCTCCGAAGCCGAGGACCACTGCCGCGGCCTCGGGGCGGAGGGGTTCGCCGACTACCGCGACCCCGGACTCGCGCAGCGCTGCCGGGATTTCGCTCCCCAGGGGTTCGACCTGGTCGTCGACGCGGCCGGCTGGAACGACATGGACACCGTGGTCGACCTGCTGGCCTTCCGCGGCCGTGTCGTGGTGCTCGCCGGCCTCCGGTCCCGCCCCGTCCTCCCCGTGGGCCCGCTGTACCTCAAGGACGGATCCGTATCGGGTTTCGTCATCTCGCGCGCCACGACCGCCGAACTCGCGGACGCCGCACACACCGTGAACCGGCTTCTGGCACAGGGGCGTCTGCGCTCCCGGGAGGTCGAGGAAGCGCCACTGAGCGCCGCGGCCGATGTGCACGCCCGTCTGGAGCGGGGGCAACTGCACGGCAGGCGTGTCGTCCTGCGCCCGGGCCTCGACGCCTGAACCGGTCACCGCGGCACTGCCGGCCCCCGCCCGTGCCCCGCCATGCCCCCAGCCGCGCTCCCGACGCGCGGCCGCCGAGTGTGCCCGCGCACCGTCCGGTGTCTCGACTCGTCCTGACAACACCGACTTGACGGACCAGCAGGGCTTCCGTTGACCGGGTTCCACGCCACTGGCGACGCTTCCGGCCATGACGAATACCGAACTCGAGAACACCGCACCGGGGAACACCCCCCTCTTCCAGGTCAGCGCCGAGGCGCACGTCACCGCATCGCCGAACGAGGTGTACGCCACGGTCAGCGACCTGCCACGCAGCGGCGAGTGGAGCGTCGAGTGCACCGGCGGGCAGTGGATCTCCGGCACGCCCGCGACCGTGGGCGCAGTCTTCCGCGGTGAGAATCACCGGCCCGAGGAGGTGGTCGCCTGGGCACCCGTCGTACGCGGTGACTGGACCACCGAGTCCGAGATCGTCGAGGCCGAGCCGGGCCGCGTGATCCGCTGGGCGATCCGGGACCGCGCCGGACGGCGGCAGGAGAGCGTCTGGTCGTTCGAGATACGGCCCGCGGACCACGGCTGTGTGCTGGTGCACCAGTTCCGGATGGGCAGGCCCACCGAGGGCATCCGCGGCATCACCGCCGACATGGACCCGGCGGAGCGGCAGAGGTTCTTCAGCGACTGGACGGCCAAGCTCACCGAGGACATCACGGCCACCGTCCAGCGGATCAAGCAAGTCATCGAGAAGAACTGACTCGGGCCCCGGCCCGGTATCCCCGAACCGAACCCTGACTCTCCGCAGCAACCGGCGGGAAGGCGGACACATGCTGCTGCAGCGCATAGGAAACCACGGAATCCGGCTGGGCACGCTCTTCGAGCGCGCGGCGTCCCGGCATCCGGCGAACGTGCTGGTCCTCGACCACGACCTGGACCTGGCGCGGGATCTCGGCCGCCGGGTCACCGTGGCCGAGCTGGCCGACCTGGTGGCCGAACAGGCCTCCCGGCTCTGGGCGGCGACCGTCCGGCCCGGCGAACGCGTCGTGGTCCACAAGTCCGACAGCTTCGACATCACGCTGCTCGCCTGCGCGATCAGCCGCATCGGCGCGGTGCCCGTGCTGCTCTCGCCCCAGCTCGACGGCGAGACGGTGGCAGAGCTGATGCGTCGCGCCGAGCGGCCCCACCTCATCACCGACCAGGCCACACTGGACGAGTCGCTGCCCGAGACCGTCTTCGACCTGGCCGAGAGCGTCCTGCTGACCTCCGGTCACCACGACCGTGCCGTGGAACTCGAGAACTTCGCCGGCGCCCCGCGGGCCGCTCCGCTGACCAGGCCCGCCGACCACCCGGCCCTGATCACCCACACGTCCGGGACCACCGGCATCCCCAAGCTGGCGGTGCACACGGGGAAGACCCTGCAGGCCCGCTACCGCCCGCAGCGGCTGGCGATCGAACCGTTCATCCGCAAGCGGGAAATCATCGCGATGCACGTCTCGTTCGTCCACTCGCGGCTGTTCACCGCCCTGGCCATCTCGCTGCTGAAGGGCTTCCCGATCGTCGTGCTGTCCGACTCGGACCCGGTGCGGGCGGCCGATCTCTTCGCCCGGATCCGCCCAGGAATCCTGGAGGCACACCCCAACACGTTCATGCGGTGGGAGAGCCTGGCGGACGACCCGCGCGAACCGCTGTCCAACGTCAAGCTGTTCAGCAGCACGTTCGATGCCATCCATCCCCGTACCGTGCACCGGCTGCTGCACGCCTCGCGCCGCAGGGCACCGCTGTTCGGGCAGCTCTACGGGCAGAGCGAGGTGGGGCCCACGGTGGTGCGCGCCTTCACCCGGCGGCGCGCTCCGAAGGCGGACGGACGCTGCGTGGGCAGGCCCTTCCCCGGCATGACCGACGTCCGGGTGGTCAGCCGCGACGGGCAGCCCCCCTCGGAATCCAACCCGGGCTATATCGAGGTGCGCAGCGACGGGCGGATCAAAACCTACCTGGGCGAGCCGGAGCGCTACGCCCAGCAGCTCAGCGACGGCTGGTGGCGGATGGGCGACGTCGGCTACCAGAGCAAGTGGGGGTGTCTGCACCTGCTCGACCGCGAAGTCGACCTCATCCCCGAGTTCGGCAGCACGCTCGCCGTCGAGGACACGCTGTTCGCGAAGTTGGACGAACTGACCGAAGTCATCATCATCCCCGGCGCGAACGGCACCGCCGTTCCCGTGGTGTGCACCAAGGACGACAAGCCCCTGGACCGGGAGGCCTGGCGCAGGGCGGTGGCCGGACTGCCCGCGATGGCGGAGCCGGTGCAGTGGAGCCTGGCGGACCTGCCGCAGACCGCCACCACGAAGATCAAGCGACTCGAGCTGGCGAAGCGGCTGACCGCGGCCGGCCCGGGCGATTAGGGAGCGGCATGGCGAAGATGGTCATCGTCGGAGGCGGAATCGGCGGTCTGGCGGCCGCCCTGGCCGTCAGCCGTCGCGGGCACCGGGCCGTGGTGCTGGAGCGAGCCGATGAGTTCGCGGAGATCGGCGCGGGCATCCAGCTGGCGCCGAACGGGCTCAACGCCCTCGACCGCCTCGGACTCGGCGACGCCGTGCGCGCCCGCGCCGTGCACATCGACGAACTGAGGTTCATGGACGGCGTGACCGGCGCGCACGTGGCGAGCATGCCACTCACCGGCACCTACCGGAGCCGGTTCGGCAATCCGTACGTCGTGGCCCACCGCGGCGAGCTGCACCGGCTGCTCCTGGACGCCTGCCGCCGGTCGGCGGCGATCGAACTGCGCGCCGGCAGCCGGGCCACCGGCTACCGGCAGGACGGCTCCGGCGCGACCGTGCTCCTGGACGGCGGGGGCCGGGCCACAGGGGACGCGGTGATCGGCGCCGACGGCATCCGGTCCTCGATCCGGCGGCAGCTCGTCGGCGACGGCGAACCGCGCGTGTCGGGCATCACCGTGTATCGCACGGTCATCCCGATGGAACGCGTCCCCGAGGAGCTGCGCTGGAACGCCGTGACCTGGTGGGCCGGGCCGGGCCGCCATTTCGTGCACTACGCGATCGCCGGGGGCCGGTACCTCAATCTCGCCCCGAGCGTCGAGAACGGAGTCACCGAGTCGTTCGCCGGAGTCCCGGTGGACCGGGAACGGGTGCGCCGCACGTTCGCCGCCCTGGACGAGACGCCACAGCGGCTCCTGGCCCTGGGCGAGGACTGGAAGTCATGGGTGCTGGTCGACCGGGACCCGGTGGACCACTGGACCGACGGGCGGGTGGCTCTGCTCGGCGACGCGGCGCACCCGATGCTGCACTACGCCGCCCAGGGCGCCTGCCAGGCCCTGGAGGACGCGGTCGTGCTCGGCGACCTGCTCGACGACGACACGGACGCGATCCCCGGCCGGCTCGAGAAGTACAACGCCGAACGGCGCGACCGCACCGCCCGGATCACCCACGCCGCCCGGGAGAGCACCCGGCTGTGGCACCCGGCCGGAGCCCAAGCGAAAGCGAGGAATGCGATGTTGTCGGCCCTGTCCGGCACGGACCTGCACGACCATGTGGCCTGGATGCACGGGGCGCACGAGTCCGGCTCCGCCGGAGCCCGGCGATGAGCGGGGGCCACCTGGCGGTGTGCCTCGTGGGCGCCGGGCCGCGCGGGCTGTGCTTCCTGGAACGGCTGTGCGCGAACGAGCGTACGGCGCCGTCCCAGGAGTCCGTCACCGTGCACGTCGTCGACCCGGCCCCGCCGGGCGCGGGCGCCGTCTGGCGCACCGACCAGTCCCGCCACCTGCTGACCAATACCGTGGCGTCCCAGATCACGGTGTTCACCGACGCGGACACGCGCGTCGAGGGACCCGTCGAGCCCGGCCCCAGTCTGTACGAGTGGGCGGCCGGGCCGGCCCGCTTCGAGGAATCGGGCGGGTACGACGAGGCCGTGCTCGCCGAGGCCCGGACACTGGGACCGGACTCGTACCCCACCCGTGCCCTGTACGGCCACTATCTGCGGAGCTGTTTCCGCCGGGTGGTCGCGCGGGCTCCGGCGCACGTCACCATCACCGTGCACCGCTCGCGTGCCGTGGCGGTGGCGGACACCCACGGGGTCCCCGGCGGGCCACAGGGGGTCCGGCTGGAGGACGGGACCAGGATCCACCACCTGGACTCCGTGGTCCTGGCACAGGGGCATCTCCCCGCCCAACTGACGCCAGGTCAGGAACGGACGGCCAGTCTGGCGCGCATCCACCACCTCTCCTATGTCCCGCCGGCCAATCCCGCGGATGTGGACACGGGCCGCGTCGAGCCGGGCGAGCCCGTGCTGCTGCGCGGCCTGGGCCTGAACTTCTTCGACTACATGGCGCTGTTCACCAGCGGGCGGGGCGGTGTCTTCGACCGCGTCGGGGGCCGGCTCGTCTACCGTCCCTCGGGCCGTGAGCCACGGCTCCACGCCAGCTCCCGCCGAGGCGTTCCGTACCACGCTCGCGGGGAGAACGAGAAGGGTGCCTCCGGCAGGCACACCCCGCGGCTGCTCACCCCCGACGTGATCGCCGCGCTGCGCGAACGGTCCCGGTCCGGTGAGCGGGTGCACTTCCGGGCCGACGTGTGGCCGCTGGTCGCCGCCGAGGTGGAAAGCGTCTACTACGGCGGGCTGCTGGCCTCGCGTGGCACCGGGTCGGAGGAGTTCGCCCACCGCTACCTGTCCGCGTCGGCGCCGCAGCGGGCGGCACTCCTGGACGACCACGGCATCGCCCCCGCCGACCGGTGGGACTGGGAACGCCTGTCCCGGCCCTGCGACGGGCGGACCTTCGCCGACCGGGAGGACTTCCGCGGCTGGCTGCTCGACTACCTGGAGCGGGACGTGCGGGAGGCCCGGGCAGGAAACGTCAGCGGCCCGCTCAAGGCAGCGCTGGACGTCCTGCGGGACCTGCGCAACGAGGTCCGCCTGGTGGTCGACCACGGCGGCCTCGAAGGCGGCTCGCACCTCAACGATCTGGAGGGCTGGTACACGCCGCTCAACGCGTTCCTGTCCATCGGCCCCCCGGCCTCCCGCACCGAGGAGATGATCGCGTTGATCGAGGCGGGAATCCTGGAGCTCACCGGCCCCGGCACCCAGATCCGCGTCGACACCGACCGCCCCGCCTTCGTCGCCCGGTCAACCGTCGTGCCCGGCCCGCCCGTACGGTCCCGGCACCTCATCGAGGCCCGCCTGCCCCCGCCCGACATCCGGCGCACCGCCGACCCGCTGCTGCGGCATCTGTTCCTCACCGAGCAGTGCCGCCCCCATCGCATCGATGGGGAGTGCGGCGTCAGTCACGAGACGGGCGGCCTGAGCGTCACCGAGCGGCCGTGCCGGGTAGTCGACGGGCAGGGCCGCCCCCACCCCCGCCGGTTCGCCTACGGTGTTCCGACCGAGTCGGTGCGCTGGGTCACCGCCGCCGGAGTCCGTCCCGGCGTGGACTCGGTGACGCTGGGCGACGCCGATGCCATGGCCCGTGCCGTCCTCGCCCTGAGCCCTGCCCGGCCGGAGCCCGCGCCGCCGGCGGTGGCCACGAGCGGCCGGTTCACGGGGGTGATCGTGTGAACGACATCCTTGTCGACGCGGGACTCCTCTCCCCGGTGCGCGCGGGAACTCCCGCCGAGGCGGCGGTGTGCGACACGGCCTGGCTGCAGGCGATGCTGGACGCGGAGGCCGCACTGGCCCGGGCGCAGGCCCGGCTCGGTGCGGTCCCGCCCCACGCGGCCGAGACGATCACCCGGGCGGCCCGCGCCGAGCGGCTCGACCTGCGGGCACTGGCCGTCGCGGCACGGGAGACCGCCAACCCCGTGGTGGGTCTGGTGGCGGCGCTCAAGGAAACGGTGCGTGCCCTGGAGCCGGAAGCCGCCGAGTATGTGCACCGGGGCTCCACCAGCCAGGATGTCTTCGACACGGGAGCCATGCTGGTCGCGCGCCGCACGCTGGTGCCGATCCGGGCGGATCTGCGCACCACGGCCGACGCCCTGGCCCGTCTGGCGGCCGAGCACCGGGACACTCCGATGGCGGGCCGCACGCTGGCGTTGCACGCGGTGCCCACGACCTTCGGGCTGAAGGCGGCGGGCTGGCGGCAGCTCGCGCTGGACGCCGCCCGGCGGCTCGACGCGGTGGACGCGGCCCTGCCCGTGTCGCTCGGCGGAGCGGCGGGCACCCTGGCCGGCTACCTCGCCACCGCTCCCCTCACCGGGGACGCGGCCGACGCGTACCCCGACCGGCTGGTCGCGGCCTTCGCCGAGGAGACCGGGCTCGCCCGGCCGGTGCTGCCCTGGCATGCGCTGCGCTCCCCGGTGGCCGATCTCGCCTCGGCCCTGGCGTTCACCGCCGGGGCGCTGGGCAAGATGGCCATCGATGTGCAGTCGCTGGTCCGTACCGAAGTGGGCGAGGTCGCCGAACCCGACGCGCCCGGCCGGGGCAGATCCTCGGCGATGCCCCACAAGCGCAATCCGGTCCTGGCCACGCTGCTGCGCAGCGCGGCGATCCAGGTCCCCCCGATCGCCTCGATCCTGACGCAGTGTCTGGTCTCCGAGGACGAGCGGTCGGCGGGTGGCTGGCACGCGGAATGGCAGCCGTTGCGCGAATGTCTGCGCCTGGCCGGAGGCGCCGCCCACACCGCCGTACAGCTCGCTCAGGGGCTGCGGGTCCGGCCCGGCCGGATGCGGGAGAACCTGGAGCTGACCGGGGCCCGGACCAGCGCCGAGCGGCTCGTCTCCGTGCTCGCGCCCCGTTGGGGCGGCGATGCCGCCAGGAAGCTGCTCGACGACGCGTCACGGGAGGCCGAGGAGACAGGGCGCACGCTGCCCCAGGTCCTGGGTGAGGTACCCGGGCTCGGCCTGGAGGCGTCCGAGCTGGCGGACCTGTGCGATCCCGCCGGCTACACGGGTGCCGCCGGTTCGCTCGTCGATCGCGCGCTCCGCCCCGGCCCCTGAACCGCGGCCCCACGGCCGCACACACCGAGAGGCGGCTGTGCGGTGGGCACTCGGCCCACCGCACAGCCGCCTCTCGACGTCGCGCGTCCCGGATGTCACCTGCGGACGAGGCCGGACAGCAGCTCGGCGAAGATGCGCACGCCGTCCCGACTGAGCACCGACTCGGCGTGGAACTGCACGGACGCGAAGTGCGGTCCGCGCAGGGCGTGCACCTCGCCGCTCTCCCCGTCCCGGCTCAACTCCACCGGGCCCACGCCCTCACACTCGACCTTGTCCTCGGACGACCACGCGGCGAAGGTGTTGTAGAAGCCGACCGTCTCGCGTGCCCCGAAGAAGTCGATCTCCCGTTGCGCTCCCTGGTTGGGCACCTCACGGCGCGCCAGCTCGAACCCCAGCCGGGTGCAGAGCACCTGGTGGCTGAGGCACACGGCGAGGAACGGGCGGCGCTCGGCCAGGAGCGTGTCGACGACCGCCCGCAGCCGTGCGATCTTCGGATGCCCGGCGGCCCGGGGGTCCCCGGGGCCGGGGCCGAGCACCACGAGGTCGTGGTCGGCCGGCACATAGTCCTCGTCGAACCGGCATACCGTCACCGACAGTCCCAGAGCCCGCAGTTGGTGGTCGACCATCGCGGTGAAGGTGTCCTCCGCGTCGATGACCAGCACCCGGGCCCCGGCCAGCGCAGGCACCGCGGGGGTGCGCGCGTCGAGCCCGCCGAGCCAGAAGCCGGCGACGGAGGCGTTGCGTTCCGCCAGCGCGGCGCGCACGTGCGGATGATCGGCGAAGCGGGCGGTCCGCCCTCCTTCCAGGGCCGCGAGCAACCCGGCCGCCTTCGCCTTCGTCTCCGCGACCTCGGAATCCGGATCGGAGTGACGCACGACCGTGGCACCGACCCCGATGTCGACGCGGCCGGCCCGGTCGATCTCCGCGGTACGGATGAGGATGCAGGAATCCAGTGTGCGGGCGCCCTGTCCGTCCCTGCCGATCAGTGCCGCGACGCCGCTGTAGTAGCCGCGGCCCTCGGGCTCGTACCGCGCGATCACCCGGCAGGCGCTCTCCAAGGGGCTCCCGGTGACCGTGGGAGCGAGCAGCGTCTCCCGCAGGATCTCCCGCGGATCGCGGGTGCTGCGCCCCTCGATGAGGTACTCGGTGTGTGCGAGCCGGGCCATCTCCTTCAGATACGGCCCGACCACCGTGCCTCCGGTGTCGCAGATGCGGGCCATCATCTTCAGTTCCTCGTCGAGGACCATGTACAGCTCGTCGGTCTCCTTGCGGTCGGCGAGGAACCCCAGTACCTGTGACAGTTCGGGGCCGGAGGCCGGATAGCGATAGGTGCCGCTGATCGGGTTCATCGTGGCCGTGCCGCCGGACAGGCTCACGTGCCGCTCCGGCGAGGCGCCGACGAAGGTGCGGCTTCCGGTGTGCACGACATGGGTCCAGTAGGCGCCGGACTCGGTCTCCAGCAGATTGCGGAAGAAGGACAGGGCGCTGCCCGGGGTGTAGTCACCGATCCGCGCCCGGTACGAGCGCTTGATGACGAAGTTCGCGCCCTCGCCCATGCCGATCTCGTTCGCGATCACCTTCCGCACCGTGTCGGCATAGGTGTCGTCGTCGGGTGCGAAGTGCCCGTCCACCAGCCGGGTCGGCGTACGGGCGAACCGCGGCAGAGCCTCGGCGAGGGGGATCGTCTCCTGGTCGGTCACCTGCAGGGTGAGCAAGGGCGCACCGTCGTCGACGCCGGCGTACCCGCGCTCGCCGATCTGCCGGTAGGGCACCAGGACCAGCGCGTCGTGGCGGGCCCGGCCGTCGGCGGCCGACGGCTCCGGCAGCGGAATGGACCCGAGAGTGGGCCGGCTGCTCACCTCGCCGACGAGCACCTCCAGCTGTCCGCCGTCGCCCGCCGTGGGCCGGTGGAGCAGCGCGAAGGGCGGCGGGTTCGGTGCCAGCACCCTGCCGAGCAGATCGGATGTCACGCGACGACCTCCTTGGCCGTGGAGACGACGGCGCAGCGGCGCGCTGCGTAGTCGAGCGCCGACCGGTGATCGGCGGCGGAGAAATCGGCGATGGCGTCGGCCACCAGAAAGGTCTCGATGTCGTGGGTGAACGCGTCGACCGCGGTCATCAGCACGCCCACGTGCGCATACACCCCACAGATGATCAGCTGGTCACGGCCGTGCGCACGCATGCGCTCGAGCAGGCCGGACCGGAAGAAGGCGCTGTAGCGCCATTTGGTGAACATCCAGTCCTCGGGTGCCGGGGCAAGTTCCGCCGTGATCTCGCGATCGGCGGGGGAACGCCGCATGCCCGGCCCCCAGAAGTCCTTCAGCAGACCGCGCTCCGCGTCGTCCATGTCGCCGGGCTGCGCCGTGTACGCGACGGGGATGCCCCGTTCGGCGCAGCGTGTGCGCAGCTGCACGGCGTTCGACAGCAACGCTTCCCGCAGCGGCTCCGGCAACGCCCGGAGGAAGTAGCGCTGCATGTCGTGCACCAGCAGGACCGCGCGCCGGGGATCGACCGTCCACGACGGGACGGGGACGGGCAGCTCGCCCGCACGGGGCAGTTCGTAGGGTTCGATGGGAGGTATCCCACTCATGTCTTCTCCGCCTCGTATGATCGCGCCGTGCCTACACGCCGAGAGTGGCGCCGCCGTCCACCGTGAGGCTGTGCAGGGTGATGTGTCCGGCCTCGTCGGAGAGCAGGAAGGCCACGGCGGCGGCGATGTCCGAGGGCATGGCCAGCTTGCCGAGCGGAATGCCGACCCGGTACTCGTCGGGCCGACCCGCGATCGTGGTCCGGCGGCCGCTCCCGTCCTGCCACATGGAGCTGAGCATCGGGGTGTCGGTGGAGCCGGGAGCCACCACATTGCACCGGATGCCGTGCCGGGCCACTTCCAGGCCCAGGCACTTGGTGAACATCGTGGCGGCGGCCTTGGAGGCGGCGTACGCGGCCATCTGCGTGCGCGCCGTGCCGGCCGCGTTCGAGGCCACGGTGACGATGGCGCCGCGACCACGCGGCACCATCCGGTTGACCACCGCACGTGACATCGTGAACACCCCGGTGGCGTTCACCGCGAGGGTGGCGTCCCAGTCCTCGTCGGTCAGGTGCCGCGCCTCGGCCAGACGCAGCACCCCTGCCGCGTTGACCAGGTGATCCACCGGCCCCAGCCGCTGTTCGACCGAGTCGATCACGTGGCCGACCTCGGTGCGGTCGGTGATGTCGGCCGGGAACCCCTCGGCGTTCACGCCGTCGGCGGTCAGCTTCTGCACGGTGTGCAGGACCCCGTCCGCGTCGCGGTCCACGACGGCCACCGTGGCGCCGCGGGCGCCGAGCGCGTGGGCCACCGCGGCGCCGATCCCCCCTGCCGCCCCCGTGACCAGAGCGATCTTGCCGTCCATGTAGGTCCTCTTTCATACGAGTTGGGGTGAGTCCGGGGCCGAGGGTGTCCTCAGTCCCCCCAGGCCGCGACCACGGACACGGCCTGCTCCGGGCGCAGCCGCGGGTCGCACAGGCTGGTGTAGTGGTCGCCGACCCGATCCGTGTCCGAGGGACTCTGTGCGCATTCGGTCACGTCGTCCGCGGTGGTCTCCAGATGCAGTCCACCGGCGATCCCCCCGGCCGACAGCACCGCGGACCGGAAGTCCCGTGCCTCCCGCGCGATCCAGTCGAGGTAGCGGGTCTTGCGCCCGTTGGGTGTGGTGACCGTGTTGGCGTGCATCGGATCGCAGAGCCAGACGGCGGGATGCCCCGCTTCCCGCACCGCTGCCACGAGCGACGGCAGCCGGTGCGCCACGAGCTGCGCCCCCATGCGGGCGATCAGTGTCAGCCGGCCGGGCTCGCGCGCCGGGTCGAGGCGTTCGCACAGGTCGAGCAGCTGTTCCGCCGTCATTCCCGGGCCCACCTTGCAGGCGACCGGATTGGCCACCGCGGAGAGCAGCGCGACATGAGCGCCGTCCGGCTGTCGGGTGCGATCGCCGATCCAGGGCCAGTGCGTGCTGGTGAGGAACAGTGCCCCGGTGGAGTCCTCGCGCACCAGCGGTACTTCGTAGTCGAGCACCAGGGCCTCGTGGCTGGTCCACACCGGGGGATCGATGCCCGGTTCCCCCGGCCCGCGGTGCCAGCCCAGATGGCGCATCACCGCGCCGGAGGCGCGGTAGCAGGCCAGCATGCGCTGGGGGTCCGGCCGCCTGGCCATGAGGTCGGGATCAGGCCCGTTGACCATGTGGCCCCGGTAGACGGGGAGTTCCTGGTCACCGACCCACTCCGTCGGTTTCGAACGGGGCTTGCCGAACTGGCCGGCCATCCTCCCGACACGGACCACGGGCCGGTGGGTGCGGCTCTTCAATTCGCCCGCGAGCACGTCCAGCAAGCCCGTCTTGCGGGCGACCTGGGACTCGGTGCACTCCGCGGGGTCCTCGGCGCAGTCACCCGCCTGCACCACGTGGGCTCCTCCTCCGGCGACGACGGCCAGCACCGAACGCAAGGTGCGTACGTCCTCGGGGGTGACGAGCCCCGGGGAGGCCAGGAGCTGCCGCCTCACCCGCCGTACGCTTTCCGCGTCGTCCCAGCCCGGCTGCTGCTGGGCCGGTTTCGAACCGATGTCGAGCACAGGGTTGTCCACTGAAGTCTCTCCCCTAGCGGATGGTTCGGTCCGCGGATATGTCCCGCGGTTGCCGTGAGGCACGGATCGCGCGGGATACCGTGCACGCAGGTGCGGGAGCCGGACGCTCCCACTCCACTGATGGGCCCGCGAACACGCCGCTCTCGGGCAGGCCATGGTCGGAACACGACCGGTCACGGGCCGGACAGACACGGCCCGACGGCCGACGATTCGACCGACAGCCCGATCCTGCAATGGGGAGTGGACCGCAACAACACGCCGCGGTCCACTTCGTCAGGTGCCGGGTTCCGCTCTCCCCGCCCGCCCGTTCCACACCTGGCCCGGGCCGGTCAGCACGGCGATGGCGTGGGCGGCCGAGGCAAGGGTCATATGACGGTGCCAGCCGTCGAACGAACGACCCACGTAGTCCTCGATGCCCACGTTCATGGCTACCTCTCGGTAGTCGTCCCGAACCCGGTCCAGCAGGGGGAACAAGGTGAGCAGCGAAGTCGGCTGGTGCGACGTGAGGTTGGTGAGCCACAGCTGGGGCTCGTTCTGCTGTCCGGCTCCGGCGAGTCCGATCAGGGCCAGCCGCCGGCCGCCTCCCGCCCGCACCCTTCCCGTTCGCCCCGGAGCCAGTCGGACGGCGACGCTCGAGATCAGGCCCGACCGCACGCCACCGCACCGGCCGAACTCGCGCCACTGGACGGGCTGCCTGGTGCCGCTGGCCGCGCGTATGACATCGCCGGCCGGCATGCCCGCCGAGCCGCGATGGCCCGTGAGCGCCGGGTCCGAGACGAGCAGCGGAACCGACTGGTCGACCCGGGCCAGCAGGGGGATGCCCTTGCGCCCCAGACGGTCGAAGAGCATGGGGAGGTTCAGGGAGCTGGCGTCCAGCACCACCGGTCGCACCGGCATCCCCCATTCCGATGCCAGGCCCAGGCACAATCTGACGGCCCGGTCGGACAGAGTCTCCACCTCAGTACTGTCCGGAATCGACGCCCGGCTGCGCAGCGACCGGTCGCCGATCCATGTCGGGGGCAGATGGAGTCCCCAGTCGACAGGGCTGCTCCGGCATCCGGAAGCCGCCCAGACACCGATCGCCTGCTGAGCGTTCAACACCCGCCCCTCGGCCGGGACGAACCTGCGGTCCACGCCGACCGAGTGCTGCCCCGCCTTGCGGATCACCGTGTCCTGCACCACCCAGGCCTCGACCGGTAAACGGGGCACCAGATAGCGGGCGAGCGCGTGGCGCACCGGCGACCAGTCCCACGTCGACTCGCTGATGAAATGGTGCAGGCTCTGGTCGGTCGCCCGGCCTCCGATGAGACTCGCGATATTCCTGATCGACTTGCGTCCGGGAACCTCCAGGAGGCCCCTGACGTACTCGACGCCCTTCTTGCGCTGATCGGCACGCGGCAGGGAAGCCAGGAGCGATGTCGAGATATCTCGCAGTAATTCATCCGGCGAAACGTTCTCACCGAACAGTTGATTCGAATTTTCCCGGCGCTTGTCCATCGTTGCCAGCTGAAACCCGGCTGCATTCAAAAAGGACCCCCCGAATAGCTGTCCCGGCAGGCTCGAAAAGATGACCTGTGGACGGTTGACAAACCATCTGAACACCCTTCGGCCGGCAAGCGCGAGGGCAATCCAGACCAAACGGGACATCACTTTATCGACGAGCCAATCTTGGCACCACCAGACAGGGCGCAGATCTGTCACCTACCCCACCGACGTGCGAAAACGCCCCATGGCGGACGCTGCCGCTTTCCCTGCAGATCAGGAAAAAGTGGGCGGTACACCAAAGGGGCCGCTTTGCCTGATACTTGCGACGGATCCAATTCGGGCGGTCGCGGAAGTCGGCACGCTTTTCAGCGCATGCGGCGGGCGCTGGTGACGAAGACGGTCTCGCCCAGGTGGTCGCCGTTCGTGAGCTCGCGGACGAGTGCGTGGGCGATGTCGGCCCGGGAGGTGAGCGGGCACGGCAACGGGCGCACGGTCGTCCGATAGTCCGTCACATGACTCCCGGAGAGGAGACGCCCCGGGCGGAAGACGGTCCAGTCGAGCCCGGTCTCGCGGACGATGCCCTCCATACCCCGCACGTCCTCCTGGACGGCACGGCTCAACGCGAGGACCAGCGGGCGGATCGCCCGCTGACGACGGAGGGAGACGCGGGAGAGGTCCGGGGCGTCGAGGTCGACGGAACCGACGCAGAGCAGCCGCCGCACACCGTGGTTGATCATCGCCTTGACGATGTTGTAGGTGACCTGGGAGCAGACCGTGACGGGGCTCATCGAGGGCGGCGAGCCGATCACCGAGACGACCGCGTCGTGGTCGCGCACGACCCAGTCCACCGCGTCGGCATCCATGGCGTCCGCGGCGGCGGCCTGCACCCGGAAGTCGAAGAACGGGAAGTCGGCCGGCCGCCGGGTGATCGCGGTGACCGTGTGCCCCGCGGTCACGGCCATGGCCGTGACCAGACGACCCGTGGGGCTGTTGGCGCCGAACACGACCAACTTCATGCGTTCCTTCCTGGCGGAGGGCCGGGTGGCCGGACCTGTGTGCGGCGGGGGGCGCACATGAGGGGGCAGTAGAACATGGATCGAGTACTCGTACATTGTTCGAGTACGTGGATCAATGTACTACGCTGAGTTCGCCCGCGTAGGATGGGCCGGAAAGGTTGGTGGTATCAACGTGGGCAAGTCACGGGGGAACGGTCGTACGGGCTCGGGTTCCGAGCAGAGCATCTGGTTGCGCCGACCGCCTGCGCCACGCCACGAGCCACCGCTGACCAGGACGCGCATCACCGAGGCCGCGATCGCTCTGCTGGACGAGGAGGGCATGGAGCGGCTGACCATGCGCCACCTGGCAGAACGGCTCGGCGTCGGCGCCACGTCGCTGTACTGGCACATCGACACCAAGGACGACGTCGTCGACCTGGCGACCGATGCCATCTTCGCCGAGGCCCCGCTCCCCGACGGGCATGACGGAAACTGGCAGGAGAACGTCGTGGCCCTCCTCTCCGGGTGTCGGGCCATGCTCCTGCGGCACCCTTGGTCCGCGGCGCTGCCACTGCGTCAGCGACCGTCGATCGGGCCGAACTTCCTCACCTGGCTGGAATTCCTCCAGGCCACGCTGTCGTACGCCGGATTCAAGGCACAGCAAACGCAGGCCACCTGTTGGCTACTGTACAACCACGTCCTCGGCTCCGCGGCGAGCCAGTCCAACCTCCAGTGGTCGAAGGCCGAACGGGCCGCGGCGCAGGAGCAGTTGCGCGGGCAACTGGACACGTACCCGACGCTCGTGGAGTACGAGTACATGCTCGACGAGGACTGGGAGGAAAACTTCCACCTGGGCGTGCAGCTCGTCCTCGACGGCCTGGAGGCCCAGCTCCCCGCCACCGGCTGAACAGCCCTTCCCGGCCCGGCGGATGGCCGGAGTCGATCGCTCGGCGGCAGGTCATCTGACAGATCCGCAGGATCCTGCTGGACCCGGGACCGAGCGCCGAGTGTCCTGATCTCATGCGGATTCGCCGTACCCGGCGCGCTGTGCCCCCGCACAGCGCCGGGGCGCCGCAGTCGGCCGAGCCACAGTGAGCGGCGGGCGACACGGCACACGAACAGCGGAGGCCGCGGGCCCCGTTCCCCGTCGCGGCAGACGCGGGCGTGTGGCCGGTACCAGTCAGGACGACATTGGAGCAGATCATGATCACATGCGATGCCACCCAGGACGCACGGGGCGTGATCGGGACAGGGTCCTACGTGCCCAGTCGCGTGATGACCAACAAGGACATGAGCGCCCTGGCCGGGGTGTCCGAGGTGGCCATCCTGCGCAAGACCGCGATTCGTGAGCGGCGCTGGGCGAAGCCCGAGGAGGCGACCTCGGACCTCGCCGTCGCGGCCGCCCGGGCGGCCCTGGAGCAGGCCGGGATCACTGCCGCCGAGCTCGGTCTCATCGTCGTGGCGACCTCCACACCGGACTCTCCGCAGCCGGCGACGGCCTGTGTCGTCGCCGACGAGCTGGGCGCCGGACACGGAACCGCCGCCTGCGACGTCAACTCGGTCTGCAGCGGCTTCACGTTCGCCCTGTCGATCGCCGAGCGGATGCTCGGCGACACGTCGGCCGACTACGCCCTGGTCATCGGCGCCGACGTGTACTCACGCATCCTCTCGCCCACGGACCGCCGCACGATCGTGCTGTTCGGAGACGGTGCCGGCGCCGTCGTCCTGGGCCCGGGCGGCCGTCAGCGGCTGATCTCCACCAGGCTGGCCAGCTTCGCCTCCGCGCGTGAGCTGATCGGTGTGCCCGGCGGAGGCAGCCGTATGCCGGCGACGGAGGAGACGCTGCGCGACGGTATGCAGTACTTCTCCATGAACGGCCGGGGCGTCACCGAGTTCGTCGAGACCCAAGTGGTCCCCGGTATCCGGGATTTCCTCAAGGACAACGGTGTGACCGAGGACGACATCGCGCACTTCGTGCCGCACCAGGCCAACGGACGGCTCCTGGAGAGCATGTCCGACCAGCTGGGCATCCCCCCTGCCCGGATGGCCACCACCGTGACGGAGTACGGCAATACCGGGGCCGCCTCGGTCCCCATAACCCTCGATCGTCTGTCCCGTTCGGGCGCCGTGGCCCCTGGTGACCTGACCCTGCTGGCGGCGTTCGGCGGCGGGATGTCCATGGGGCTGACGCTGATGCGGGCCGGCTGACCGGGATACGTCCGGCTCGGGCTCCGGCTCTGGAACGACGCGTGCCGGATCGTCTCGATCACCGCGACGGCCGGCAGTCGCCGGTGCAACGGCCGCAGGCCGTCCGGCTGGAACAAGGCGGCACGACCGGTTCGCCCGGTGGTGCCGCCGTCCGCGCCCTCGACGCGGTACCTGCACGAGGAAGAGCGTCTCCCCCATCACCGATCGCCGGCGGGAGCCACCGACGTCCCGGGCCGCATCGGCGCCCCGGCTCCCGACAGCGCGGCTCGCACGAGGGCACCAACGGCCCACCGCTGCACTACTTCCCCAAGGTCTCGGGCCCGTCCGCAGCTACGAACACCTCGACGCCACGGCTGCGCCGCACTCAACGGCCGCGCACGCACAACGCTCGGCTGGGAACCCCAGCCGAGCGCCTGCGTGAACCACTCATTGCCCCACCGGGCACGACCTCGTTCGGCGACGCCCCTTACCAGGCCTCTCCGCGAGGCCGGGCGTCCCTCACGTGGCCTACTTCTTACCGATGTGCAGCGCCTCCTTGGCGAAGACCTGGAAGTAGGTGGGAACGCCCTCGGTGGTGATGACCTCGACGCGGGAGCCGATGTTGCGGTTGTCGACCGCCTCCCGCACCAGAGCGTCCGCGAGGTCCCTGCGCGAGGTGAACCAGCCGGGGTGACGGGACTTGCTGACGATGTAGTCGGTGGTGGTCGTGGCGTCGAAGAGACCGGCGGGCCGGACGACCGTCCAGTCCAGGCCGCTGGCGCTCACGATGTCCTCCATCCGGCTGGTGTCGTCGTAGAGGGGGCGGCCCATCTTGAGCAGGATCGGCACGATCACCTTGCGGAAGATGAACGCCTCACCGGGTGCGTCCTCGTAGTTGGCCCCGATCGAGCTGACGCAGATCAGGCGCCGGGTGCCGTGGGCGTTCATCGCCTTGATGACGTTCGCGGTGCCCTCCGAATAGACGGTCACCGGCTCCTTGGTGTAGGGCACTCCGACAGTGGAGATGACCACGTCGTGGCCGGCCACCACGCGGTGCACTTCATCGGCGTTCAGGATGTCCGCCTTGACCACGCTTAACCGGGCGTCGCTCAGCGGGAACGCGTCGGGCTGACGGGTCACGGCGGTGACCTCATGGCCCTCGGCGAGTGCCTGTTCCGTGGTCAGCCGGCCCGTCGGGCCGTTCGCGCCGAATATGACCAGTTTCACGTGTTCCTCCTGTGCGGGACGGCATGGTGCGGCCGCGGGCCTGTGCCCGCGCGAATGTCCACCGGGATTGCGGGGGCGGCGTGGGCCCGCGCGTCCGTTACGCACGGGAGGACTCGCCGCGCACACCGGCTGTCCGGCCCTCTCGGCGAGTGTCCCCGCCGTCCTCACGACCCTGCGCCACCCCCGCCTGTCGTCTCGGATGACGGCTGGGCGACGGACATCGATCGAGCACTCGAACATTGATCTATGACTGGATCAATGTACCACGGGCATTTTCCGAACCCGGCGGACGTACCTGCCCGTTGACATACAGCGCACCCCCGGCCCAAAGGTGCCGCGGATGCGCTGCGTTCCTGCTGTGGTGACGTGTCGTCAGTCCGTATTCCGTCAGTCCACGGACAGGCGGGGGAACTTCTTCATGAGGAAGTCGAAGTCGAGGAACTCGATGGCGGATTCCTGCTGCTGAAGCCCGGTCTGATAGGCGGTGGCCACCTCCACCAGGCGCAGGGCCTGGTACTCGATCGCCTTCCGGTTGTCCGCGTGCACGTTGTTCGGCGCGTGCCGCGAGACGCTGCACGTGCCGTAGGGCGATCCGTTGTGCTCGGATGCCAGGATCTCGACGCTCGAGCCGTTGGGGACGATGAGGCAGCCCCAGTGGCACAGCACGTTGTGGAGAGCGAGGATCGTCGTCTGCTGGCCGGCGTGCGCCGCGGACCCGGAGGTGAACACGGTCGCCACCTTGTTCGCCAGCTTCCCCGGGATGGCGACCGGACCCGAGCGGTCGATGAAGCTCAGGACCTCCGGGGCCGGCAGACCGAAGTGGACCGGTGTGCCGATCATGATCGCGTCCGCCGCCACCAGGTCGTCCAGTGTGGCCACCGGGATGTCACGGGTGGCGGTCTCCAGCTCGGCGTAGGCCTCCTTGTCCAGCACCATCGGGTCCGGGAGCTCGGGGACCTTGAGCAGCTTCGGCTCGGCACCTGCCTGTTCCACCGCGGCGGCCGCCGCGGTGGCGAGCTCGAAGATGTTGCCGCTCCGGGAATGGAACATGATGGCTACCTTGACCATGGAATCTCCTCGCCTTTCGTCGTCACGGGGAATGCGGGATCCCCGGGTTCGAGGCGTCATCCTCACGGCCCCTCGGGCTCTCTGCCCAGGCCTGCGCCGGTAGTTCGTCAGATTCGCGGACGGCTCGCGTCGCCCGGCCTTCCGACAGGCCCGGACCTGACAAACTGGTGGGTGGCGGGTTGAGCGCCCTGCAACGGTGCACTGTTCTGTTTCCATGTCGAATTCCACAGACGAACAGATCAAACTGCCCACCGAACCCGGCGAGATCGCAACGGCATTCGAGCAGGCCTTCAATTCGGGCAGCCTCGAGGCCATTCAACAGCTCTTCGATCCGAACGCCATGCGTGTTCTCACTCCGGGCCAGTTCCTGGCGGGTGAGGAAATGTGGAGTTCGGCCGCTCAGACTCTTCCGGACCGCCTTCCCGTCAAGCTGTCGCCGCGGCACATCTACACGGTCGGTGACACGGCACTGCTGATCTGCGACTACGTGCACGAAGGCACCGGGCCGGACGGAACGCACCAGCGCATCGAGGGCACGGCCGCGGACATCCTCCGCCGTGGCGCCGACGGCATCTGGAGGTGCCTGATCAGCAATCCGCCCGGCACGACCCGGGCCTGATCAGCAAGGGCCCGGCACCACCCGGGCCGGGGTGCGGGCACGGCGCCTGCCTGCGCAGGCCGTGCTCCACCACCTCCCCCTGCGGCCACTTCCCCCTTGACCCGCCCCAACCCGAGGACGACCGATGCCGGACAGCAACCAGGCAGCCACCGGAAGGCCGTGGTCGCGAGCCATCGACGTGCATCACCACATCCTGCCGGACTTCTACCTCGACGAGCTGGCCCGACTGGGCGTCGCGACCATACTTCCCGGGGTCGACAGACCCACCTGGAGCGCGCGCGGCAGCCTCGCCATGATGGACCGGCACGGCATCCGCGCCGCCGTGGTGAGCGTCTGGCCGGGAGTGCCGGCGACCCTGGAGCCCGAGCCGGCCGCGCGGTTCGCCCGCCGGGTGAACGAGTACCTCGCCGAGCTGGTCGCCGCGCACCCCGGCCGGTTCGGCGCGTTCGCCACGCTGCCCTTCCCGCACATGGACCTCGTGCTGGAGGAGTTCGAGTACGCCGTCGGCACGCTCGGGCTGGACGGCGTGGGACTCGTGAGCAACTATGACGGCCTGTACGTCGGGGCCCGCTCGATGGACCCGCTCTTCGCGGCGGCGGCCCATCGGCGCAGTCCGTTGTTCGTGCATCCGACGGTTCCCCCGTCGACCGGCCAGCCGGATCTGGGCCTGCCGGCCTCGCTGTACGAGTTTCCCTTCGAGTCGGTGCGGGTGGCCGCCCAACTCCTCTACAACCAAACGCTGGAGCGGTTTCCGGACCTGCCGGTGATTCTGCCGCACGGCGGTGGAGGCGTCCCCTTCTACGCCGGCCGGCTCGCCTGCGGCGGACTGATCAGCGCGCCGCTCGCGGACCGGCTGCCCGAGGACCCGGTCGGCTCACTGCAGCGGCTCTATGTCGACATCGCCATGGCGGGCGACCCGCATGCCCTTGCCGCCCTGCGGTCCTTCGCCCCGGCGGACCGGCTCCTGGTCGGCTCGGACTTCCCGCTCATGCCCGAGCACTACACGCTCGACACCGGCCACCGCGTCATGAACCACGAAGGGTTCGGCGACGAGGAGCGGAGCCGGCTGGAGCACGTCAACGCCGAGGCCCTCTTCCCACGGTTCCTGCAGCGATTCAACGGAAAGGATGTATGAGACACCGTGTTGGACAACAAGACGGTCTCCGCCTACCTGGACCGCATCTCGGCCGACCGCCCGAAACGTCTGGACGCCGACGCACTGCGGCACCTGCACGAGCGGCATGTGCTGTCGGTGCCCTTCGACAACCTCGACTACCACCGCGGTGCCGACATCCAGATGGACGTACGGGCCGTCGAAAAGATCGTCCATAGGCGCCGCGGAGGCCTGTGCGGTGAGATCAACACGGCGTTCTACATCCTGCTGAAGTCCATGGGGTTCGACGTGACCCTGCACCAGGGCCGCGTCCACCTCCCGGGAGGCGGGACCACAGCCCCGTACCACCACGTGGTGATGACGGTGGCGGTCGACAACCGCCGGTGGATCGCCGACATCGGGTTCGGCAAGAGCAGCCGCCGCCCTCTCCTGCTGGACTGCGACGGACCCCAGCCGGATCCGCACGGCGAGTTCACCACGCGGCGTCTGGACCGGCGGTCCGTCGAGGTCCTCCGCAACGGGACACCGCAGTACATCCTCTACGAGGAGCCGGTGGAACTGGCCGACTTCCACCAGACGATGTGGTGGTACCGGACCAGCCCGGACTCCCCGTTCCTGCAGACCCTCGTCTGCTCGCTTCCCCTTGAGGACGGCTGGGTGATCCTGCGGGACGACCGGCTGACCGTCGTTTCCGGAGACCGGAAGTGGACCGAGGAACTCGACGACGACACCGCGGTGCTGGCGGCTTACGAGAAGTGGTTCGGCATGAAACTGGAAAAGCGTCCGGTGCCGACCCCGTACACGAACGACTCGCTCCGTTTCTCGTTCGACAGCCACTGACATCGCACACCGACAGGGGAAACAGCATGCTGGACGAAGCGACGACGGTCGCCTATCTGCACCGCATCTCGGCCGGCCGGCCCGACCGGCCCGACCTTGCCGCGCTGCGCCACCTCCACGAACGCCATGTGCTGTCGGTGCCCTTCGAAAGCCTCGACTACCACCAGGGCAAGGAGATCTACTACAAGGACGAACGGATCGTCGAGAAGATCGTGCACCAGCGCCGCGGCGGAGCCTGCGGAGAACTCAACAGTGCCTTCTCGTTCCTTCTGGAGGCCCTGGGCTTCGTCGTGCACCTCCGGCACGGGCGCGTCTGGATCGGTGGCCGGCTGCGCGATCCGTACAACCACATGCTGCTCACCACGGAGATCGAGGGGCGGAGCTGGCTCGTCGACGTCGGGTTCGGCAAGGGCAGCAGGTATCCGATCGCCCTGGACACGCCGGAGGCCCAGAGCGATCCGCACGGCGTGTTCTCCGTCCGCACGGTGGACGAGCGCGCCACCGACGTCCTCCGCGACGGAAAGCCGCAGTACCGCTTCTACGACGACCCGACGTCCCTGTCCGACTTCGACCAGCCGATCCACTGGTATCGGACCAGCCCGGACTCGATGCTTCTGCAGAACATGTTCTGCTCCCTTCCGACCGAGGACGGCTGGGTGATGCTCAAAGACGATGTGCTGACCGTCACCCGCGGAAAGGAGACCACCACCGAGCAACTCGCCGGCGACGCCGCGGTACTGGACGCGTACGAGAAGTGGTTCGGCATCACGCTGGACGAGCGCCCCACGCCGAGCCCGTACTTGCGGGACTCCGTACGCATGGCGTTCGAGGAGAAGTAGGCGCCGCAACTCTCCGAGCGCCCCGAATCCAGCACCGAGGAGGACTTCATCATGCCCGCATGGGATCTCGTACCCGTCAGTCCATGCAGCGTCGCACTGGCGTTGCCCGAGAAAGTGGTCACCAACGCGGAGTTGTGCGAAACCCTCGACACCACGCCCGAGTGGATCGAGGAGAAGACGGGAATTCTGGAACGACGCTTCCTCGAATCACACGAAACAGTCCTCGACCTCGCGGTCGAGTCGGCTGAAAAGGCCATGGCGGCGGCCGGCATCAGGGCTCGCGATGTCGATGTGCTGGTCGTCGCGTGCACGAGCCCGGACTGGATCATGCCGTCCCTGGGAGTGAGCCTCGCCGAGCGCGTCGGCATCGAGACCCCACGGATCCTCGACCTGACGCAACACGCGTGCGCCTCATCCGTGTACGGGATGTACACGGCCGCCTGCCTCCTGCAGGAACCCGGTCTGGAGACGGCGCTGGTCGTCTGCGCCGAGCGGGGCTCCGGCATCACCGATCCGCAGGAGCGGCTCACCCGCATATTCTTCGGAGACGCCGCGGGAGCCGTGGTGCTCCGCAAGACCGACGGCGCGGACGGCCTGCTCAGTTACGACCTCGGCCATGTCTACTCGGACGGTGTCCGCATGCCGACGGCATGGCGTGTGGACCAGGAAGTGCCGACGTCGACGACTCCGACCCCCCGGTCGCCCTACATCTTCATGGATGGCAACGTGGTGCTGCGGGAGGCGATGACCCGAGTACCGAAGTCCTTGAGCGAGGCCCTCTCGCTGGCTGGTGTCACGGTCGACGAGGTGAGCGGCTTCGCCGTTCACCAGGCGAACGCCAAGCTGGTGCGGCGCATCGGGCGCATGGCCGGCGCCGCACCCGACCGGGTCCCCGTCACGGCCGACACCCTGGGCAACACCGCCGCAGCCTCACCACTGACGGCACTGTGGCGGCTGGCCGACGAGGCCCGGACCCGGCGCGGCGACGTCATCGTGATCGGAGCGATCGGTGCGGGCTTCCTCTTCGGCTCGCTCGTCTTCCGGCTCACCACGGACCTCATCGCGGCGGACGTCCCCGGAATGACCCGCCCCGGAGGGAAGTAGACGTCTCCAGGGCTGCCCGAGGGGCTCCGGCCCGGACCGTGTTCACCTGCCACGCCGCTCCCCCGTCCCCTCCGAGCAGCCCGTCGTCAGCCGTGCGCCCTCAGGGGTCCTTCTCCCCGGGCGGAGCCTGCTGGGCCTCGAGACCTCGCTCGACGCACGGGGAGGCAGTCCTTTCGAGACGGGGCCCATCTCCGGGCTCCGGCGCCCACTTCGTAGAGTGGGCGCCATGTCGGCCGATTCCCCCTTGATCCAGAGTCTGAGGACCGCCGTCGCCGCCGCGCCCCAGGACGTGCCGCTGCGACTGCACCTCGCCGAACTGCTCCTGGACGCGGGGGCCGCTGACGCCGCCGTCGCCGAGGTCGCCGTCGCACTCCAGCACGCCCCGGGCGACGCGCAGGCGCGCCAGTTGATGTCACGGGCGATGGGAGTTCCGGCAACTCCGGCGCCACGACAGGGTTTCGACTGGAAGGCCGCCGAGGACGAAATCGGTGACGCCGTGCCGCCGCGCTTCGTGGAGACACCACGTGTGGAGACGCCACGCGTGGGGACGCCACGTGTGGAGACCCCGCAAGTGGGGACACCACGCGTGGCGACCTCGCGCACGGAGGCACCGCTCGCGGAGGACGGCAGTGGCGACCCCGGTCACGCCGCTGCCTGGGATGTGGAGGTGCCCGGCGCCGTACGCCTCGCGGATGTCGGTGGGATGCGGGAGGTCAAGGACCGTCTCGAAGCCGCGTTCCTGGCCCCTCTGCGCAACCCGGAACTGCGCAGGCTCTACGGAAAGAGTCTGCGCGGCGGACTCCTCCTGTACGGTCCCCCGGGCTGCGGCAAGACGTTCGTGGCGCGGGCGGTCGCCGGTGAACTCGGGGCGGGATTCCTCTCCGTGTCCGTCAACGACGTGCTCGACATGTGGATCGGCAACTCCGAGCGCAATATGCACCAGATCTTCGAGGAGGCCCGGCGCCAGGCCCCGTGCGTGGTGTTCCTCGACGAACTGGACGCGCTCGGCGGCAAGCGCTCCCGCACCCAGTCCAGCGGTATGCGCAACACGGTGAACCAGCTCCTCACCGAGCTGGACGGCATCGACGCCGCCGCCAACGAGGGTGTCTTCGTGCTCGCCGCCACCAATGTGCCCTGGGACGTCGACCTCGCCCTGCGCCGCCCGGGCCGCTTCGACCGCACCCTGCTCGTACTGCCGCCCGACGCCGCGGCCCGGGAGGCCGTCCTCCGCTATCACCTGCGTGACCGTCCCATCGAGAAGGTCGAGTTGGGCAAGCTGGTGAAGCTGACCGACGGATTCTCCGGCGCCGACCTCGCCCACCTCTGCGAGAGCGCCGCCGAGACGGCGCTCCTCGACTCGGCTCGTACCGGAACCGTGCGCATGATCGGGATGCCCGACCTGCTCGGTGCGGCCCGGCAGATCGTGCCGTCCACCGAGCCGTGGTTCGCCTCCGCCCGCAACGTGGCGATGTACGCGAACGACGGTGGCCAGTACGACGATCTCGTCGCCCATCTGAAGAGGAAACGCAAGCTGTGAGTACGGACCAGGCGGTCGAGCGCGCCGAAGCGCTCGTGTCGTTCCAGCGGCACGAGGAGGCGCGCGAACTCCTCGCACGCCGCGTCACCGAGGCACCTGACGACGTGACGGCATGGACCGAACTCGCCCGCTGCTGCCATACGTTGGACCGTCCGCAAGAAGGCCTCGCGGCGACCGGGGAGGCCCTGCGCCAGGACCCGGAGAACGTCAACGCTCTCCTGCTGCACGCGCAGTTGCTGATCGCCGGGGGCGAGGGCATCGACAAGGCGGTGGAGACGCTGCGCGAGGCGGTGCGGGTGCGACCGCAGTTCTGGGGCTGCTGGTCGATGCTCGCCGACTTCGTTCTGCGGCAGGCCATCATCCACCGGGTACGGACCAACGGGCAGAGCGACCTCACCCACGAGGACGTCGCTGCCGTGGCCGGCGAGGCCGTCGAACTGGTGGAGGAGGCGATACGGCTCGCGCCCGAAGAGGTGCGCCCGTACGAGGTCCGCCGGTTCATCGCCAATCTGTCCGGGGACGACGCCACGCTCCACGAGATGAATCGCGCCATCCTGCGCATCGACCCCACGCACAGCGAGGCGCTGAGCAGCCACACCCGGGAGACCGTGAAGGCCCCCGGTGTACGGGCGTCCGAGGCCGCGGACGCGCTCGCCGACGCCCTCGGCGTCACCCCGGACTCGCCGGCGATGGCGGCGGACCTGGATGCCGCCACCTACCGGCTGCTCCGCGGCACCCGCTGGCTCGCCCTGCTGTGCCTGCTCGTCACCGCCGTCGGCCTCGACCTCTGGCCGGACGAAGCCCCGCGACAGCTGCCGCTGCCCCTCGGACAGCGGCTGTGGGACGTGCTGGTGCTCGCCGCGGTCTGGGCCCTGGGTGCGCTGCTGCGCTACCGCAAGCGGCGCAAGGGGGTCCGGCTGAACGTGCGGTCCCTCCTGCGCCGCGACGGCTGGGCACGGCTGGCCCTCGGACAGGCCGTGACGGTGACGGTGTGCGCGCTGGTCACGGTGATGGTTCCGTGGACCGGCCGGGAGATTCCGCGGACGGTCTTCTGGATCGCCCTGGTGACCACGCTGCTGACGATGTGGGTCGACCGTCCCCGGGTGCGGCAGGCGTACCGGGCGGGCCGCGGACGCTGAGCGGTAGCGGGCACGAGGCACTTCGGGCTGCGGGCCTCGGACTTCGGGCATCGGGCTTCGGTGCGCTGAGCACGGGTGTCCCACGGTGACGAGCACGGTTGTCCCACGGTGAGGCGAACCGGTGAGGGAACCCTCGTGGGACCCCCGGCTCCTTCACCCGGCTCCCTCACCCGCTCCCTCACCCGGCTCTCTCAGCGGAAAGGACCGTCGTCCGCGAACGCGTGGTCCGCGAAGCGCCGGCCCATCCGGCGGTACGCGGCGGCGGTGGGGTGGAGGCCGTCGGGCAGGTCGTCGGTCTCCTCCGGGCCGAGCAGGTCGCGTCCGTCGAGGTAGTGGAGGTGGGGATCGTGGGTCTGCCGGTCCGCGACGATGCGGGCCAGCTCCTCGCGAATTACCGTCAGCGTCAGGGCGCCACCGGCCACATCGGCCGGTGTGCCCAGAGCCCTGACCTTGCCGTCCGGGCCTGTCGTGGTCGGGCCGGGAGCCTCTTCGAGCGCCGGGCAGCTCACCGGGGACACCATCAGCATCGGGGTGTCCGGGTGTCCGTCCCGGATGGTGTCGAGGAAGCCGTGGACCGCCGGGCCGAAGGTCCGCCGCCGGAAGGCGGCCAGGCTCACGATGTTGATGCCGGTCTTGAGACTGATCAGGTCGGCGGGCATATCGCGGATCGTCCGGGCGACGTAGGGGTCCAGGACCGCGTTGCCCGCCTGGCTGAGGTTGATGACCTCCACTCCCCCGAGCGCGGCGGCCACCACCGGCCACGTGCCGGTCGGCCCGTTGGCCTCGATGCAGTGGCTGAGGGAACTGCCGTGGTGCACCCAGCGGCGCCGTCCGTCCGGCAGCGGCGCCAGTACCTCACCGTCGGCGCGCAGGGCCACCAGTTCGGTGGGGGTCTGCTGGGGGAGCCACAGCTCCACGGTCTTCATGCCGCCGGGGAGCCCGGTGAACCGTACGGTGCCCGGCCTGCCGGGGATCAGTCGCTGCTCGGCGCCGGGACCCGCCATCCGCAGTACGTTCCCGACGGGGGCTTGTTGCCGTCCGGCGGGGACACCGTCGACCAGCAGTTCCAGCATCCCGGTCGGGCGTGGTTCGGGGTCGGTGTCGAGCTGCCCGGTGGAGGTGAGCACCTCGCATTCCAGCTCTCGCGCGTCGGTGCGGAACACCAGGCGCACACCGGACGGCATCAGCGTCACCCCGTAGACCGACGGGTCCTGGTACTGCTGCCTGGTCCACGCCGGAAGCCGGCGCGGCATCACCCCGGCCGGCGTGACCTCCAGGTCCAGCGCACCCCGTAACTCCACCGGACCGCCCACCAGCGGAACCGCCCGCATCACCATCGTCACCGCTCCTGTCCCCGATCGAACGCTCCGAGACAGCGGATGTGGGCGCAACCGCAGGCATCCGCTCCCCTGCCGCCCCCGCACTCCCCACCACTCGGACTTCACTGTCACGAACCCTAGTGATCGCCAACCTGCGATGACCATGGTTCGGCTTCGGAGATACCGGATCTGCCGCGGCACCGGGCGCTCGCAGTTCATCGAAGATCGTCTGACAGCATGGCGCCATGGAACACCATCGACAGCTCGTCAGTTCGGGCTCACCTCTGGAACCGCAGATCGGCATGTCGCGAGCGGTGCGACAGGGCAACCACGTGGCCGTCGCCGGCACAGCCCCGATCGCGGACGACGGCTCGACGGCCGGGCCCGACGACGTCTACGCCCAGACAGTGCGGTGTCTGGACATCGCCGAACGCGCGCTGTCCGCGGCCGGGGCGTCGTTGGACGACGTCATACGGACGCGCGTCATGCTCACCGACGTGACGCGCTGGAAGGAGGCCGCGCGAGCGCACGGTGAGCGATTCGCGTCCGTCCTGCCGGCCTGCACGTTCGTTGAGGTGTCCGGCTTCGTCGACCCTGCCTGGCTGGTCGAGGTGGAGTGCGACGCGATTCTCCCTTAGGGCATGGCGTTCGGATCAGGCCGGGCTCGCGGTGCCTGATCCGAACGAGGGGCCCCGACTCGGTCCGCCGGCCGCGGGAAGGGCCCTGTCACAGTGTCGACATGCATCTCGAAGACTTTCCCCACCAGTTGGCCCGTACTCGCCGCTTCTCCCTCGGTGTGCCGCGGGAGTTCACCGTCTCCCCGGACGGGCGCCGGGTGCTGTTCCTCCGGACGTCGGGTGGTCGTGACCCGGTCGGCCGGCTCCGGGTGCAGGAGGAGGACGGGAGCGAACGGCTGCTCGCCGATCCGCTCGCGCTGGGCGGCGGCACGGAGCCCCCGGAGGAGGAGCTCGTCCGGCGGGAGCGGGCCGGGGAGGCCTCGGACGGGGTGACGGCGTACGCCACCGACCGGCGGGCCGGGTTGGCGGTCTTCGCGCTGGACGGAGCGCTGTGGGCGGTACGCACCGCGGACGGGCGGCCCTTCCGGGTCCCGGCGGCCGGGCCGGTGGTCGACCCGCGCCCCTCCCCCGACGGACGGCACATCGGTTACGTCACCGGCCGTGCCCTGCACGTGGTGGACGTGGCCTCCGGAGAGGACCGGTCACTGGCGGAGCCGGAGGGACCGGAGGTCGGCTACGGGCTCTCGGACCATGTGTCGGCCGAGTCGATGGGCCGGCTGCGCGGCCACTGGTGGGCGCCGGACGGCAGCGCGCTGCTCGTCGCCCGGGTCGACACCGCGCCGGTGCGGCGGTGGTACATCGCCGACCCGGCCCACCCGGAGCGCCCGCCGCGGTCCGTTCCCTATCCGGCGGCGGGAACCGCCAACGCGGATGTCTCGCTGCACATCCTCCGGCTGGACGGCAGCCGCACCGCCGTGGACACGGACCGGGAACGGTTCGAGTACGTCGCCGACGCCCGGTGGGACCGCCACGGACCGCTGATCACCGTGCAGAGCCGGGACCAGCGGACGGTGCGGGTGCTCGCCGCCGACCCCGGCTCCGGGGACACGGAGGTCCTGCACGAGCAGCGCGATCCGGCGTGGGTCCAGCTGGTGCCGGGTGCCCCGGCCCGGACGGACGCGGGGGCTCTGGTGCGCCCGTACGAAGCGGACGGCACGCGGGGGCTGCGGATCGGCGCGGAGGGCCGCACGCCGCCCGGGCTCCAGGTGCGCGCGGTGCTCGCGGTGACCGGCGAACGGGTGCTCTTCCTGGCGAACGAGGACCCGTCCGAGGAGCACGTCTGGGCGTACGAACCGGACGGCGGCTGCGTCCGGCTGAGTGCGGGGCCCGGGCTGCACTCGGCCGCGGCCGGCGGGGGCACGGTGCTCCTCACCGGTACCACCCCCGAGGGCCCGTACGCCACCGTGCTGCGCGAGGGCCGGCCGCCGGCCCGCATCGCCTGTCTCGCCGAGGAACCGGCGGTGGCCGTCCGGCCGCGGCTGCTGAGCCTGGGCCGCCGCCGACTGCGCACCGCGCTGTACCTGCCGTCCTGGTACGAACCGGGCAGCGGGAAGCTGCCGGTGCTGCTGGACCCGTACGGCGGCCCGGCCCTGCGGGTCGCGGTGCGGGCCCGCACCTGGTTCGCGTCCGTGTCGCAGTGGTTCGCGGAACAGGGCTTCGCGGTGCTGGTGGCCGACGGCCGCGGCACCCCCGGCCGCGGCCCCGCCTGGGAGAAGGAGGTGCGGGGCGACGCGCTCGGCCCCGCGCTGGAGGACCAGGTCGACGCCCTGCGGGCGGCCGGGGAGCAGTTCCCGGACCTGGACACCGGCCGGGTGGCGATCCGCGGCTGGTCCTTCGGCGGGTATCTGGCGGCCGGGGCGGTGCTGCGGCGTCCGGACGTCTTCCACGCGGCCGCCGCGGGCGCCGCCCCCGCCGACCAGCGGCTCTACGACACGCACTGGAAGGAGCGCTTTCTGGGGCATCCGGACCGGGAGCCGGAGAACTACGACCGGTCCTCGCTGCTGGCCGACGCGCCCGGCCTGCGGCGTCCGCTGCTGCTGATGCACGGCCTGGCCGACGACAATGTCGCGGTGGCGCATACGCTTCGGTTGTCGGCGGCACTGCTCGCCGCCGGCCGCCCGCACAGTGTGCTGCCGCTGTCCGGGGTGGCGCACCGAGCGGTGCGGCAGGACGTCGCCGGGGATCTGCTCCGGTTCCAGCTCGACTTTCTCCGTCGGGCACTGGGGATCTGAACGTCCGCGCCGGGCGCTCCGTACAGATCACCACCGGTCGTCGGGAGGACCGGGGCACCGATAAGGCCACAGCGAAGGGGACCAGCACCATGACCGGAACCGACGGGACGGGCCGTACCGCGAGCCGCCGCCATGTCTTCGCCGCGGCCGGCGCCGTCTGTTTCGCCGCCGCGCTCACCGCGTGCGGCGCGGGCGGCGACACCGAGGAGCAGGGCGCCGCCACCGAGTCCGGTGGCGGGGGCGGGGGTGCCACGCTGGGCTCGACCGCCGACGTCCCGGTGGGCGGCGGCAAGGTCTTCCCGGCCCAGAAGGTCGTGGTGACCCAGCCCACCAAGGGCGACTACCGGGCGTTCTCGGCGGTCTGCACCCACCAGGGCAGTCTGCTGAACGAGGTCTCCGGCGGCACGGTCGGCTGCCCGCTGCACCACAGCCGGTTCGACGTGATGGACGGCAGTGTGAAGGAGGGCCCGGCCACGAAGCCGCTGCCCAAGCAGGAGATCAAGGTCGAGGGCGACTCGATCAAGCTGGCCTGACCGCTGCCGGACCACTACCCGAAAAGACCACCCTGCCCGTGGCCCCGTCAGCGCGGCCGGCGCGGCCGCCTCCAGCAGGCGGCGACCTCGTCGGCGGTGGTGACGGTGGCCACCAGGGCCAGGGTGTTGCGGACCATGGCGGGCGTGTACTCGGCGGGCACGCCCGCGATGGCGTCCGCGGGCACGACCGCGGTGTAGCCGAGGTTGACCGCGTCGAACACGGTGTTGGGGACGGCGACGTTGGCCGAGACCCCGGCCACCACCAGGGTGCGGCTGCCGAGGTTGCGCAGCAGGGCGTCCACCTCGGTGCCGGCGAGCGGTGAGAGGCCGTGCAGCCGGCGGACGAGCAGGTCCTCGTCGTGGACCGGGATCGGGGCGGCGATCCGCACGGCCGCCGAACCGGCGAGCTGCTGGACGGGCAGCCGCTCGGCGGCCCGGAAGAGCCGGGCGTTGCGGTTGGCTCCGCGTCCGTCCGGGCGCCGCTCGGCGATGGCGTGCAGCACCTGCACCCCCGCGTCATGGGCCGCCGCGACCAGTGCGGCGACCCGGTCGAGGGCGCCCGACGAGCGGACCTCCCGGGCCAGTTCGGGCAGCGCGCCCTCCTCACCGACGACTCCCTCCTGGCACTCCACCGTGAGCAGCGCGGTGGTCGCCGGGTCGAGCTGTCCGGTGAGCTGTTCCCGCGTCACCATGACGCCTCCTTCGCCGACGGCCTCGGGCTCTCCCGGACCGCGGGCACCCGCAGGGCGCGGCCGGGCTCCGCCCGGACGAGCGGGGCGCCGGGCGGGCTTCCGGTCCGCCGGGGAAGTCCGTGGCCGGACCCTAGCCACCCTTGCGCTGCCGGGGAAGAGCCACCCATGATTTCTGATACATCGTCAGCCATGGGAGGTGGAGGGGTGTCCGCCACACAGCGCCGGGGCCGCCGGATCATGATGGAGCCGCAGGAGCTCGACGCGTATCTCACCGACCGGCGCACCTGCCGGGTGGCGACGGTCGGCCGGGACGGGCACCCCCATGCCGGTGCCCTCTGGTTCGGCTGGGACGGGACCGCGCTCTGGCTCTACTCCCTCACCCGCAGCCGCCGCTGGGCGCAGCTGCGCCACGATCCGCGGCTGGCGGTGGTGGTCGACGACGGCGACGCGTACGGCGAGTTGCGGGGCGTGGAGCTGTCCGGCACGGGGGTGTTCGTCGGCGAGGCGCCGCGCACCGGGGAGCCGTGCCCCGAACTCGACGCCCCGGAGCGGCTGTTCGCCGCGAAGTACTTCGGCCTCGACCGGATGCCGCACGACGGGCGCCACGCCTGGCTGCGGCTCGTCCCGGACACCGTGGTGTCCTGGGACTTCCGCAAGATGGCCTGACGGGCAGCGCCGCGGGCGCCCCGGAGGACCGCCCGCCGCGGGAGACGGCGCGCAGGGACGCCTCCGGGAGGAGCCGCCGGGCGGTCAGCTCTCGACGTTCCGGGCGGCCCTGCGGAGGGCGTCCACCGCGGCCCGGATGGACGGCCGGCGGTCGGCGTCGTCCCGCCACACCGCGTAGATGTGGCGCCGCATGGTGTGCCGGACGGGCACCACGCGGACCCCGGCCGGTACGGGGCCGCGGCCGAGGCGCGGCGCGATGGCGACCCCGAGGCCGGCGGCGACCAGGGCGAGCTGGGTGTGGTGCTCCTCGGCCAGATGGGAGATGCGGGGTTCGACGCCCTTGCCGCGGAGGGTGAACATCAGCCAGTCGTGGCAGAACTCGCCCTCGGGCCAGGAGATCCACTCGTCGTCGGCGAACTCCTCGAGGTCGACCGCCGTGCGGTCGGCGAGGGGGTGGAAGGCGGGCATCGCCACATCGGCGGGGTCGTCCAGCAGCGGGGCCTTGGCGAGCCCCTCGGGCAGCGAGATGGGCTTGTTGTACCAGTCGAGGACGACGGCGAGGTCGATCTCGCCCCGCGCCAGCCGGGTCACCGACACGTCGGGCTCCATCTCCTGGAGCCGGACGCGCAGTTGCGGGTGATCGGCGCGCAGGGCCGCCAGCGCCTGCGGGAAGAGACCGCGGGCGGACGTCGGGAAGGCGCCCAGGAACAGCTCGCCCACCGCCTGGCCGCGGTGCGCCTCCAGGTCGGACTGGGCCAGCTCGACCTGGGAGAGGATCCGCGCCGCGTGCTCGGCGAGCAGCCGGCCGGCGTCGGTGAGGCGGATGCCGCGCCCGTTCTTCGCGAGCAGCTGCTGCCCGGCCTCCCGTTCGAGCTTCGCGAGCTGCTGGGAGACGGCCGAGGTGGTGACGTGGAGCCCGTCGGCGGCCGCGCTCACCGAGCCATGGCGGGCGACGGCGTCGAGGGTCCGGAGGCGGTCGAGATTCATGTAAGCGATACTAATCTATGACGCCACGAATTCTCGCTTGTCCTACGGAGTCCAACGCCGCATCGTGGAGGCCATGAGCGCAGTCGCCGCCGCCCGGCCCCCGTCCCCGTCGACCACGACCCCGTCCCCCGCCGTCTCCTCCGCCCCGCCGGAGCCCGGCCCCCGCCGCTCCGCCGTGGACTGGCGGATCCGGTTCGCGCTGCTGTCCCTGATCTGGGGCTTCAGCTTCCTGCTGATCAAGGTCGGCACCGAGGCCTACGCGCCGCTCCAGGTCACCCTCGGGAGGATGGTGTTCGGCACGGCGGTGCTGCTGACCGTGCTCGCCGTGAAGCGGCAGCGACTGCCGCGCGGCGCGCGCACCTGGGGCCATCTGACCGTCTCCGCCTTCTTTCTCAACGCGCTCCCCTTCACGCTGTTCGCCTACGCCGAGCTGACCATCCCCTCCACACTCGCCGGCATCTGCAACGCCACCACCCCGCTGTGGGGCATGGTGCTCTCGGTGGTCGCCCTGTCCGAGGACCGGCCGACGCGGCGCCGGGTCGCCGGTCTGGGGCTGGGATTCGTCGGTGTGCTGACCGTGCTCGGCGCCTGGCAGGGCTTCTCCGGTCAGGACCCCGCGGGGACCGCGATGGCCCTGACCGCCTCGCTCAGCTACGCCGTCGGCTGGGTGTACGTCCGCCGCACACTCGCCGCCTCCGGGGGCTCGCACCTGTCGATGTCGGGCGCCCAGCTGCTGCTCGGCACCGCGCAACTGGCCGTGGTGACCCCGCTGTTCACCACCCTGCCGACCACCTTCCCGGTGGTGCCGCTGCTGGCGGTGGTGGCCCTGGGGGCCCTGGGCACGGGGCTGGCGTTCCTGCTCCAGTACGGGCTGGTCGCCGAGGTGGGCCCGACGACGGCCACCACGGTCACGTACTTCATCCCGGTCATCGCCACGGCGGCGGGCGTTTTGGTCCTCGGTGAGCACCTGAGCTGGAACACCCCGGTGGGCGCCCTGATCGTGCTGGCCGGAGCCGCGCTGACACAGCACCGCCCCCGGGCGACGCGTCAGTCGTAGCGCCCCACGGAAGCCGTGCCGGTGGCGGACAGCAGTGCGTCCGCCACCGGCTCGATGTCGTCGGCGGACAGGGGCGAGACGGTGACGCGCACCGCGGGCGGCGAGGCCACCCGGAAGCGGGCTCCCGGGGCCACCGCCCAGCCGGCCTGCAACAGCCGGGCCACCGCGCCCGTTTCGTCCGGCACCGGCACCCACACGTTCATCCCGCTGCGGCCGTGCGCCGCGAGACCGCGCTGCCGCAGCGCGGCCACCAGGGCGTCCCGCCGCGTGCCGTAGTCCGCGGCCACGGCCCGGTGATCCACCGCGGCCGTCCGCCACAGGTGCACCACGGCCTCCTGGAGCAGATGGCTGACCCAGCCCGGCCCGAGGCGCTGACGGCCGAGCACCCGGTCGATCGTCACGGCGTCGCCGGTCAGCACCGCCAGCCGCAGATCGGGCCCGTACGCCTTGGCGGTGGAACGGACCAGCACCCAGTGCGCCGAGGTCCCCGCCAGGGGGTGCAGCGGCAGATCGACGATGCCGTGACCGTGGTCGTCCTCGATCAGCAGGACGTCCGGCCGGTCCGCCAGCACGTCCCGCAGCTCCACGGCGCGCCGCGCGCCGACGGCCGCGCCGGTGGGGTTCTGCGCCCGGTCGGTGACGACGAGCGCCCGCGCCCCGGCCGCCAGGGCACGGGCGACGTCTGCGGGCAGCGGGCCCTCGTCGTCCACGGCGACCGGGACGGCGCGCAGCCCGAGCGCGGGAATCAGATCCAGCAGACTCCCCCATCCGGGGTCCTCGACGGCGACCGCGTCCCCCGGCCGGAGGTGGACCGCGAGCACCCGCTCGATGGCGTCCAGCGAGCCTGAGGTCACGGCGACCGGGCCGTCGGGCACTCCGTCCTCGGCGAACGAGGCCCGCGCCAGCCGCTCCAGCTCCGGGCCGACCGAGGCGTCACCGTAGAGCGCCGGACGCCGGGCGCTGCGGGCCGCGGCGGCGGCCAGCGCGTCGGCGAGCGGCGGCAGCAGCCGCGGGTCCGGGTTGCCGGACCCCGCGTCACGGACGCCCGGGGACACCTCCACCCGCACCGACTCCCGTGGCGTGGTGGCGGGCCGGGCCCGGACCCGGCTGCCCCGGCGGCCCGCGGTCTCGATGACCCCCCGGTCCCGCAGGGTCCGGTAGGCGGCGGCCACGGTATTGGGGTTGACGCCCAGCTCCCCGGCCAGCTCCCGCAGCGGGGGCAGTGACTGGCCCGGACTCAGGTGCCCGGCACCGACGGCCCGTTCCACACTCGCCGCGATGTCGGCTGCGCGCCGACCCTCGATCCGATACTCTCCTAGCACAAAGCACATTATGCACTAGTGCAATGGAGATGTCATGCCGGACACCGCCGCGTACATACCGACCGACCGCACCGTCCCCACCCGGGCCCGCGAGCGGGCGGCGTACGACCACGACCTGGTGCACGCCATCCTGGACGAGGGCTATGTGTGCCACCTCGGCTTCGTCCGGGACGGCGCACCGGTGGTGCTTCCCACGCTCTACGGGCGGGTCGGCCCTCGGCTCTACGTCCACGGGTCCACCGGCTCCCGGCCGCTGCGGATGGCGGGCGCGGCCGACGCGGGGCTGCCGGTGTGCCTGACCGTCACCCATGTCGACGGTCTGGTCCTCGCGCGCTCCGCGTTCCACCACTCCCTCAACTACCGCTCCGTCGTCGTGCACGGCACCGCGTACCCGGTGACCGCTGCCGCGGAGCGCTCGGAGGCCCTGGACGCGCTGGTCGAGCAGGTGCTCCCGGGCCGGGCCGAGGACTCCCGCCGGGCGAACGAGAAGGAGCTGGCCGCCACCGCGGTGCTCCGCCTCGACCTGGACGAGGTCTCGGCCAAGGTGCGCACCGGCGGCCCCAACGACGATCCGGCGGACGCGGACCTGCCGCACTGGAGCGGCGTACTGCCGGTCTCGGTGCGGTACGGCACACCGGTCCCCGCCGAGGACCAGGACCCCGCCGCACCGCTCCCCGGATATCTCAGCCGCTGAGCGCCGGGCGGGGAACGACGGCGGGCCGGCGCGGGTGACCGCGCCGGCCCTCCGCGCACGATCGAGCCCTCATGCCACCGGCGACGAGACGGGCAACTCCGCGTTCTCCGGCAGGCTTCCCGCCACCGGGCCCGCGGAGGGCGCCTTCGGCGTCGAGGTCTGCGCGATGAAGGCCCCGGCCAGCACCAGCGCTCCGCCGACGATCTGCGGCGCGGACAGGTGCTCACCGAGCAGCACCCAGGCGAGCACGGTGGCCACCACCGCCTCCAGACATGCCACCACCCCCGCGACCTGGGGCGACAGCCGGCGCACCGCCAGCACACCGGTGAGGTAGGCGGCCACGGTGGCGATCAGCACCACCCAGGCGAGCAGCAGCACGGCGGAGACCGGGACGCCGTCCATCCGCGCCTCACCGGCGAGGACCGTCCAGTCCAGCTGCCACGGGCGGGCCACGGGTGTGAGGAGGGCGGCACCGATCAGCAGCCCGTAGGCGATCACGCCCAGGGGATCCGCGGCGTCCTCGCCCTTGCTTCCGTGGTCGGAGAGGACGAAGTACGCGACCTGGCAGCAGGCCGCGCCCAGGGCGAGCAGCAGCCCCAGGGCGTCGAAGCCCAGCCCGGCCCAGACCTCGACGACACAGGCGAGACCGGCGACCGCGAGGACGACGCCGACGGCCGCGGCGCGGGTCACCGGCCGCCGCTGGACGAACCGCACCCACCCCAGCAGCAGCGCCGGGCCGAGGTATTCGACGAGCAGCGCCACGCCGACCGGGATGCGGGAGATCGCGGCGAAGTAGCAGGCCTGCACTCCGGCCACCGCGAACAGGCCGAAGCCGAGCAGCAGCGCGGGCCGGCTGCGCAGCAGCCCCCGGTGCCGCCAGGCCACGGGAAGCAGCACGAGGGCGGCCCCGGCGGCCCGCAGCCAGACCACGTGCAGCGGGTCGAGCCCCGCTTCGATCAGCGGCTTGGCCGCGACGCCGGATCCACCGAATGACAGCGCCGACGCCAGGGCGAGTCCCAGGCCGACGCTCCTCCCCTGAGACGCGTGCATCGGGCCATGATGTCAGGTGACGACAGGAGCGTCATCCCGGGTGACCCCTGACTTCGGGTCCTCGTGCTGCGCCCGCCCGGGTGGCGCGGTTCCGGCACCGCACCTCGCCGGCCGCGCCGTCGAACAGCCCTGGTGGATCCGCTGTCGCACCTCTCCGGCGCCATGCCCTGCACGGCACCGGACCACGCGGCCCCACCGGACCACGCGGCCTCGGCGCGCGCTCATCGCGCAAGGTCCCGTCAGGGGCAGCCGCCGAGGCGGGCCGAGAGACGTTCCGGATCGACACCCGCCCAGCGCAGCACCTCGACGGCCCGGGATTCCCGGTCGGCGGCCAGCGCGGCGAGCAGGTCGGCCCCTTCGGCGCAGTCGGCGCCCCGGGCGCGGGCACAGCCGCGGGCCGCGTCCATCGCCTGGGCCGCTGCCGGGGACCAGCCGAGGGTGAAGGCGTCCCGCACGGTGGGGACGGCGCCGGAGTCCTCCACGGAGCCGTGCCACCGGAGGCCATAGCCGATGCTGCGCTGCACGAGATAGCCGAGCAGCCGGGCCACCTGGGACGGGCCGCCGTCGAACGCGGCCAGGAGATCGGGATCCGACTCCAGGAGTGTGTGCAGCAGATGGGCGGTGTCGACCTGGCTGTCGCCGTCCCGCACGGCGCGCCGCCGGGCACCGCTGACCACCGATTCCAGCATCACACTGAGCCGGACGTCGGAGTCCGGCCCGAGGCGGCCGAGGGAACCGGAGTAAGGTCTACCGTTTTGCACATCTCCCATCCCATCAGTGCGCCGTTGACCAGGCATCCCCGGCAGGCACCATTTGCCGCTCCCACCATGGTTGCGCACGGTTGAGCGCCTTCTCATCCTTGCGGAGGAGAGCGCACGACCGGCGCGCACGCCCCCACCAGCCACTGCCAATACCTGACGAGTCGTCAATCTTGTTTGTTACAGGGCGGGGAGCTACCGTCCGCGAGCACCACGGCACGGCGCCGACGACGGAGAGGGTGGACCGATGGCCGAGGTCAGTGCGGAATCACATGTCGAGGCAACGGCGGACGAGGTCTGGGCCCGGCTGACGGACTTCGCCGCGTACGGCCGCTGGAACGCGACGCACACCGCGTTCCCCGCAGGCCCCCCGACGACACTGGAACCGGGCACCAGCTACGCGGAGCAGATGAAGCTCATGGGCTTCCCCGCCGATGTGACCTGGACCGTGGCGGCCTGCGAGGCCCCCCGGCTGCTGCACACCACGGGCAAGGGGCCGATGGGTGTCGACCTCGCCATGCGCTACCTGCTCACCCCGGACGGGACCGGGACCCGCATGCGCATCGAAGGGACGTTCACCGGGGCGGCGGTGTCCCTGATGGCGGGCCGGCTCCGGGAGTCGGCGACCGCCGCCCTCACCGAATCGCTGCGCAGGCTCGGCGGACTGGCCACCCACCCCTGAGACCCCCGCCTCGGCCGCCCGGGCTCACCGACGGCCTTCCGGCCGCCGGCCGACAGGACGCAGGCGCCCGGAGTCCGCGCGAGTCCGTGCGCCCCGAGCCGAGCGATCCGGGCCGGTGGCCACGGCCACCCGCGTCGGCGCTCCCGGACACCGGCTCTCCGGCTGCCGTCCCGGGAACGCCGACAACCAACGGCACGGATGCCGGTCAACCCTCTTCGGCAACGACACGGATGCCGGTCAGTCCTCTTCGGCGAGGATCAGATACAGCTCCTTGCGTGCCTTGTTGACCACGGCGATGGCCTTGTCCCGCTGTTCGGGCGTACCGGTGGCCCAGACCTGCCGGAAGGCCTCGACGAGCCCGCCCCCGGCCTTCCGGATCTCGTTCATGGACTCCCGGTCGACGCCGCGCCCGGCCTCCTCCCAGGGGGCCTCCGGCGCGGAGTCGGCCTCGGCGCGGCCGGCCTCCGTGAGCTCGAACAGCTTCTTGCCACCGTCGGTGGCGCTGCTGATCAGACCCTCGTCCTCGAGGAGCTGCAGCGTGGGGTAGACCGAGCCGGGGCTCGGCTTCCACGCGCCACCGCTCCGCTCGGCGATCTCCTGGATCATCTCGTAGCCGTGCATCGGCCGGTCCTTGAGCAGCGTCAGGATCGACGCGCGCACATCGCCGCGCCGGGCCCTGCCGCGCGGTCCGCCGCGCCCGCGCCCGCCGAACGGCGGCCCCCCGAAGGGCGGGCCGAACGGCCCGAAGGCCTCGCGCCGCGCCTCGTAGTCACCCTGACCTCGATGACCTCGATGGCCGGGTCCGCAGTGTCCGTGTCCATGGGAACGCATGATGTCGCTCCTTCCATCGTTGATCTGTCGCGATGCCTCAACGATATATCGGGACTGTTCTTTCGACAAGCCCTCCGACTGATGCGCTGCTGTCCTGTCCCACTCAATCGAGTCGTCGAGGAGGTCGATCCTGTGCGAACCTTCCGCTGGTCGCGGGGTGAGCGTTACTTCCCGGGCTGGTACTGGGCGGCGACGACCTGGCGGCACGTCGGCTTCAAGTCGTGGCTGGAGCGGGACCGGCTGCTGCTGATAGACATCGACCCGAACGTGGTGGGGATCGGCTCGCAGCCGTTCTGGCTGCACCACTGGCATGACGGCGAGCGGAAGCGTCGCCACACCCCGGACCACTTCGTGCGCCGCGCGGACGGCTCTGCGGTCGTTGTCGATGTCCGTGCGGACGAGCGGACGAGCGGATCGAACCGAAGGCGGCCGGGGACCGGCTGTTCCTCTTAAGCGATCTCGATGCTGAGTTGGGAACCCAGTTCCTCGAAACCCAATGCGGCCGCAACACGTCGGGAGGCGGGAGGGCGGGCGCGCCACTGCGGCAGCAGCCCGACAGCGAGAGCATGAGCGACCGCCGCTGAGCCCGTCACCCGTGCCAGCCCTCGCCCGCGTGCCTGTGGCGCCGTCAGTACGCCGATATGGGCCGTCCGCCTCGGCCAGGAACGATATCCCGCAGCAGCAACCACCTGGCCATACTCGCGGACAACGAACGCGGGCGACGTAATCTCGTCCAGAGCAGCCTCACCGGCGTCCTCATGACCAGTCACCTGCTCCAAGCTCCGCAAATCCGGATGAACAGCTGACAGTTGCTCCACCGCCAACGCACCGGCCTCCGTCGGCCGGAATCCCGCTGCGGACACATATGACAGCACCGCCGGCCCGAGCACCCGAGCGACCGGAAGGGCCTTCCGGACCAAAGCGCTATCCACAACGGTCTCCACCGGCAGTCTCCCCAATGCGTCACGGACGATCCGGGCGGCACTGTCACTCGGCGCGGTCACGATCGCTGATCCGCCCAGAGCAACGACTCCGACCCAGCCAACCGGGCACAGCCTGGACCGCGGGGAGACCACCACGCTCACACCGCCCGGCGGGGCGAACGACACCGGCACCTGGGCCAGGTGCTCCCAGAGCCCATGGGCTCGGACCACCAACGGGTCAATCGACATGGCCCCGATCCTGCCAGCCGAAGCAAGCCGCTGACCTGGGAATTAACGAGAGGCATCAGCGGCGACGGCACGTCAACACTCTATCGACGTCGCTCTCGGGCGAACCGGATCGACCGAGATCACACGACACGGACAGATGCAGTCCGTCTCAACGAACCAAGTCCACGCGTCTCACCCAATCCAGTCCACACAGGTCAGCGCAACGCAGACGGCCAACTTCGATGAGACAGGACAGCTCCCGCGTCCCGTCTCATGCGAACTGGCCCCGCCTCAGGTGATCCGGTCCAATTCGCCGTCTCAGTTGATCCGGCCCGCTGACGCCGCTCATGTCACGCGGGACCGCGACCCGCATGCCGTGGAACCCCGGGCGAGCCTGGGCAGTCGGGAGCCGCCTGAGGCGCGCGTCGGACGTACAGGCGGGGTTCGCCGGCCCGCTTCGAGCGAGCCGAAGGGCTCTGGATGCCCTGGCTGCCCCTCTTGATCACAGCGTGCCCGGAGACGTGCGGATGCCGTTACTGCGTCTCTACCTGTTCAGCTTGTGTTCGATCCAGGCAGTGGCGAAGTCGATGACTTCAGCGGCCTCGAACAGATGGCTTTCGGCAGCGCCAACCCTGCCCCGCCGGCCGATTCCCGCGGCGAGCATGTCCCGGCCGATCGCTTCGAACGGCTCTTGCCCTTCGGGCACCACTGCCGAGTAGTCGAAGGCCCCGTCCTCCGAGTCGATGTCGTGGAAGCGGCGCCAGACCCGCTGACCTTGCACGAGGATGGGCTGTTCGTAGTCCACGAACCGCTTGCCGGGGGCCTTGGCGAGCGCCTCGGCATGGTGCAGCAGCGTCATGGTGTCCAAAGGAGCGCCGATCAGAAGGATCCGGCCACTGCGGGCAGCCAACCGTGCAAGGGGGCTGTCCGGGCCATGGGGATCGTCCCAGGGATGGTCGGCCATCAGCTCGGCTGCCGCCGCTCCCCAGGCCGCGAAACTGGCATCCGGATGACGGCTGCGAACGGCTCCGGGCCAGCGGCGCAGCGCTTCGGGGAGGCGGCCGTTGTTGTGGTCCGCCTCGCTGAGGTCGGGGTCGTAAGCAGGGTGTTCCGCACGCAGGGCGGACTGCCAACCCTGCGGCCACGTGGCGAAGTCATAGGGGGGCGCGTCATTCCAGCCGCAGGTCACCATGAGGGTTCCCTGCGTTCCGACTACGTCACGGAGAGCGCCGATGATGGTCTGCGGCCCTCCGGCCACGTAGCCGATGGCGGACATGCGGGTGTGGAACATGACGATGTCACCGTCCGCGAGGCCGAGCGCCGTCAGGTCACGGCTGATCCGGCTTCGGACCACGGGGGCGCCGGAACGCTCAAGTAAGTCCATTTCATCCATGATCGCGAACCTATCCCTGAGCCACGCATCCCGGGCAACCGAATTGTTGCCTGCCAGCGGTTCTCGATGCCGTCAGGGGCGGGCGCGCAGAGCCGGCCGGCGTATGGGCCACCGGGCGCTGTTGGCGCCTCGTTCGGCTTCGATGACTGCTCTTGCCCGTGCCGCTGTCGCCGATCAGGACCGGAGGGCGGCACTCCTGGACCCGGGGTTCTTCAGCTCGCCGATGATCCCGGGTGAGACGTGGGGGTTCTGCTCGAGCTCTACGCGAACTCTTCTCGAACCGGAAGTCCTCCTGGCGCTTGCGGCGGGGAGAACGTGCAGCCCGATCAGCCGCTGCCGGCGGCGAAGTTCCCGGTCATCGCAGTTGCCGCGCCGATGACGGGAGGCAGTTGCGGTGTCGCAGCAGTCGCAGCGTTGACCTCAACTTCCCTAGAGGTTCTACGTTGCCGTTCATGGACACCTCGAACTCAACTCCCTCCACCCGCGACGTCGACGAGAAGCGGATCCGCGACCTCGTCGCACGGACCGAGAAGGCGCAGATCGACCCGGACGTGCTGCCGGCACTGCACACCTCCGACCTTGTGCTCATCAACTTCGGCGGGCGGCGCCTCTTCGGGCGTGAGGTCTTCGCTTCCGCCATGACCGAAGCACTCGCCTCCCCGCTCAAGGACATCCGGACCGTACTGGAGGTCAACGACATCCGATTCGCCACGCCCGACGTCGCCATCGTGAGCCTGACCAAGACAGTCCACGACGAACGATCCGAGGCGGAGGACTCCTCCGAGTCCGAGCCCCCCTTGACCGGCGTCTTGACCTACGTCCTGACCCGCGCGGGCGACGACTGGCGCATCGCCCTGGCGCAGACGACACCGATCCTCTGAGCGTCGACTGACACGACCGGCGAACAAGGCCACGGCCCCTGACGAAGCAGGCGGCCCGCCCGACACGCGGATCGCGCCGGCCGCCTGCACCCACCAGGCGTAGCACCAGTTCGAAACTGCGGGGCCGAACCGGATCGGCTGAGGCCGCCGGCAATCCGGCGCCTCCGTCGAGACGGTCACCGCTGGTCACAGCATCGCCCGCAAGCCGGATCCCGTGCGACAGGACAGCTCCGCGCCGCCGGCCCCGGGGTCGCACCGGCACACCCTGATCAACGCGAGCCCCTGCCGAGGCACTCCAGTGGCACAGATGAGACGCGATGACGCCAGGTGACACCGGGTGGCACCAGATGGCGTCGCGTGGCACCGGGTGGCGCCATCTGACACCACCCGGTGCCACCCGACGCCATTCCGCGCCCCAAAGAGCACCTGAGCACGCATGACACCGTCGGGACTCAGGGCGCCCTATTCACATTTCCGCAGTTCAGGACACTCACCCTGAAGCCCGCCCCCACGAGAGTGCCGCTCAGACTTGCGCATGGCACCACAGTGGTGCCATAGTGGCGTCATGGACCTCACCCCGTATGTCGACACCCTCCGCCGTGAACTCGCGGTGGCCGCCGAAGCCGGCGGCGAGGAAGCACGCGAGCTGGCCGAGCGGCTCACCGCCCCCCTGGAGTCGGCGACCCGGCTGACCATGCTCAACGTACTGTCCGCGGCGATGGACGAGATCACCCGCGAACTCGCCCCCGGCTCGGTCGACGTACGGCTGCGCGGGCTCGACCCCGACTTCGTGGTGACACCGCCGCCCGCCGACGGCGGCGCCCCCGCGGAGTCCGCCGCGCCCGTCGAAACGCCCAGGCCCCCGGCCCCGGCCGACGGCGACGAGGGCGGCACCGCCCGCGTCAATCTGCGACTGCCGGCCCACCTCAAGGCGCGCGCCGAGGAGGCCGCGAACCACGAGGGCCTGTCGGTCAACGCCTGGCTGGTGCGCGCCGTGTCGGCCGCGGTCGACGGCGGCACGCGGGCGCGCGCGACGGCGAAGAGCCAGACCCTCGGACAGAGCTTCACGGGCTGGGTGCGCTAGCCGCACCCCCGCCCCCACCCCGCACCACATCACTGCACCGCGTCACTGCACCACGTCACCCACACCACGTCCCACCAGCGGGGACGTCCCCAGGACTCACGAGGACAGGACAGCCATGCCTTCTTTCGACACTCCCGCAGCCATCTCGGTCACCGCGCACGTGGACGCCGGTTCCCTCCAGTTCACCGCGGGCGACCGCACCGACACCGTCGTCGAGGTGCGGCCCCGCGAGCCGAAGAAGGACCTGGACGTGCGGACCGCCGGCCAGACCGAGGTCACGTACGCCGGCGGCGTACTGACCGTCAGGACGCCCAAGCCCCATCCGTTCGGCCTCGGCCGCACCGGCACCGTCGACGTGACGGTCGAGCTGCCCACCGGCTCACGCATCGACGCGACCGGCGCCTGGACCCAGGTGCTCGGCGAGGGCCGGCTCGGAGAGGTCCGCGTGAAGACCTCGTCCGGCGACGTCCGCCTCGACACGACCGGCCCGCTGCAGCTGACCGCCTCCCACGGCTCGATCACCGTGGACCGGGTCGAGGGCGCGGCCGAGATCACCACCAGCTCCGGCAGCCTGCGCGTCGGCCTCGTCGACGGCCCCGCCGTCCTGAAGAACTCGCACGGCACCACGACGGTCGGCGCCGCGACGGGCGAGCTGCGGGTGAGCGGCGCCAACGGCGACATCGACATCCGGCGCGCCGAGGACTCGGTCACCGCCACCACCGCCCACGGTGCCCTCCGCGTCGGCGAAGTGGCCCGCGGCACCGTCCAGCTGGAGACCTCCTACGGAGCCATCGAGGTCGGCGTCCGCGAGGGCACGGCCGCCTGGCTCGACGTCAGCTCGGGTTCCGGCCAGGTGCGCAACACGCTCACCGCGTCCGAGACCCCGGAGCAGGCCGAGGACACCGTCAAGGTCCGCGCCCGCACCCGGTACGGCAACATCGACGTCCTCCGCGCCAAGGCCTGAGCCCCGCGGCTCCTCAACCGGCCCCACCCCACTCACTTCAGCCTTCGAAACGGAGGACTCCATGACCTCATATGTCATGCCCACGTCCGGCCAGCCCACGTCCGGCCAGCCCGCGTCCGGCCGGCCTGTGTCCAACCGGCCCTCGTCCGGTCAACCCGCGTCCGGCCGGTCCGACGGTCACGCGTCGCAGGCCGCCGTCTCCACCGTCGGCCTGCGCAAGTCCTACGGCGACAAGACCGTCCTCGACGGCATCGATCTGACCATCCCGGCCGGCTCGGTCTTCGCGCTCCTCGGGCCGAACGGCGCCGGCAAGACCACCACCGTGCAGATCCTCTCCACGCTCATCGCCGCCGACGGCGGGCAGGCCCGGGTGGCGGGCCACGACATCGCCACCTCGCCGGACGGAGTACGCGCCGCGATCGGTGTGACCGGGCAGTTCTCCGCTGTCGACGGGCTGATCACCGGCGAGGAGAACATGCTCCTCATGGCGGATCTGCACCACCTCTCACGCCGTGCGGGCCGCCGTATCGCCGCGGAGCTGCTGGAGCGCTTCGGTCTGACGGAGGCCGCGAAGAAGCCCGCCTCCACCTACTCCGGCGGCATGAGGCGGCGTCTGGACATCGCCATGACCCTGGTCGGTGACCCGCGCATCATCTTCCTGGACGAGCCGACCACCGGTCTCGACCCGCGCTCCCGCCACAACATGTGGCAGATCATCCGCGAGCTGGTCTCCGGTGGCGTCACCGTCTTCCTCACCACCCAGTACCTGGACGAGGCCGACGAACTCGCCGACCGCATCGCGGTGCTGAACGACGGAAAGATCGCCGCCCAGGGCACCGCGGACGAGCTCAAGCGGCTCGTCCCCGGCGGCCACATCCGGCTCCGCTTCACCGACCCGGCCGACTACCGGTCCGCCGCCGCCGCGCTGCGCGAGGCCTCCGGGGAGGACGAGGCACTGTCGCTGCGGATCCCCAGCGACGGCAGTCAGCGGGAGCTGCGCTCGATCCTGGACTGGCTCGACTCGGCCGGCATCGAGGCGGACGAGCTGACCGTGCACACCCCCGACCTCGACGACGTGTTCTTCGCCCTGACCGGCGACACCACCCTGCCCCACCAGACCGAGGAGACTGTCCGATGAGCGCCCTCTCCCTCGCCGTGCGGGATTCGTCCACGATGCTGCGCCGCAACCTGCTGCACGCACGCCGCTACCCGTCCCTGACCCTGAACCTGCTGCTCACCCCGATCATCCTGCTGCTGCTCTTCGTCTACATCTTCGGCGACGCGATGAGCGCGGGCATCGGCGGCGGGGGCGCCGACCGCTCCCAGTACATCGCCTATCTCGTGCCCGGCATCCTGCTGATGACCATCGGCGGCACCGTGGTCGGCGCCGCGGTGTCGGTCTCCACCGACATGTCCGAGGGCATCATCGCCCGCTTCCGCACCATGGCGATCCACCGCGGCTCGGTGCTCGTCGGACACGTCGTGGGCAGCGTGCTGCAGTCGGTCGCCAGCGTGGCCCTCGTCGGCGCCGTCGCCGTGGCCATCGGCTTCCGCTCCCACGACGCCACAGCCCTGGAGTGGCTGGCCGCCTTCGGACTGCTCGTCCTGGTCGCCCTGGCGCTCACCTGGATCGCGGTCGGGATGGGCATGGTCAGCCCGAACGCCGAAGCCGCGAGCAACAACGCCATGCCGCTGATCCTCCTCCCCTTCATCTCCAGCGCCTTCGTCCCCGTCGACGCGATGCCCGGCTGGTTCCAGCCGATCGCCGAGTACCAGCCGTTCACCCCCGCCATCGAGACCCTGCGCGGCCTGCTGCTCGGCACCGAAATCGGCGCCAACGGCTGGCTCGCCGTCGCCTGGTGCCTCGGCCTGACCGCACTCGGCTACCTCTGGTCGACCAAGGCCTTCAACCGCGACCCGCAGTAGCCGGCGCGAGGGCGCGGGCCGGTCTCCGGCAACTCCTTCCGCCCCGGGGCGGCGTACTCCGGCACCGCGTCGGAGTACGCCGCCCCGTCCGCGTCCACGGCCGCCCGCCGCGGCCGGGGCGCCGGCATCGTCGGCCCGCACTCCCCCACCAGCGGTTCCGCTCCTGGCCGGAGCCGGTCTTCCGCCCCGGACGCCGGCCAGGGCAGTACGGGGCGGGACACCGGCCGGGAACAGGGAAACGGGTTCAGGGCCGGCGGGGTCCGCGCGGCGGGCGAGGATTTCCCGCCGGGCCGGGAGTCAATACGGGGGCAGGCGGAATCCGCACCCGAAAGGCAGCACCATGAGCAGACTGATCGTCACCGCGTTCGTCACCCTGGACGGCGTCATGCAGGCCCCCGGCGGTCCGGAGGAGGACGTCGACGGCGGCTTCGAGCACGGCGGCTGGCAGGTCCCCTATGTCGACGACGACTTCATGGGCCTCATGACGGGGGTCTTCGAGGACACCGCCGACCATCTCCTGCTCGGCCGGAAGACCTACGACATCTTCGCCGCCTACTGGCCCCGCGTCACCGACGAGAACAACTCGATCGGCGTGAAGCTCAACAGCATGCCCAAGTACGTCGCCTCACGGACCCGGACCAGCCTGGAGTGGCACAACTCCCATCTGCTGCAAGGCGATGCCGCGGAGTCCGTCGCACAGCTCAAGCAGCGGCTCGACGGCGTGATCATGACGCAGGGCAGCAGCGACCTCATCCGCACCCTGCAGCAGCACGACCTCGTCGACGAGTACCGGCTGCTCGTCAACCCGGTGATCCTCGGCATCGGCAAACGGCTCTTCGCCGAGGGCGCCGCACCGTCCGCCTGGAGGCTCAGCGAGTCCCGCACCACCAGCGTGGGCGTGCGGTACTGCGCCTACGAACGGACGGGAAAGCCCGAGTACGGAACCTTCCTGCTGGACGAGCAGGGCTGAGAACCGGGACATGGCCGCGGCCGTGACGACAGCAACGGCCTCCCGGGCGCGCCACCGCGGGCGCGCCCGGGAGGGGAAGCGAGACACCCGGACTATGACCTCTGCCCTGAACCCCCTGAGCCCCCTGGCCCCCCTGAATCCTGCGCCCCCTGTCGTCCGCGCCGGTGCGCCGCCACCCGCTCGCGGGTGGCACACCGCCGCGAACAGTAGCGGCGCGCCGGGCCGCTCCCCTCGGTGACGAAGACGCGGTGACAGCCGGCCGAGGCGCAGACACCACCGGGCGCACGCTGCCGGTCCCAGACGAGCACCGTCAGCGCCAGGCAGGACGAGGCGAGGAACCACTCACCCCAGGGCGCGTCGTCATCGCTGTCCAGGTGCGGGTGCCAGGGGCCCGCGCCGCCGTGCGCGGTGAGACGCAACGGGCCTTGACTGTGTGCCAGCAGCCGGTTCAGCACAGCGGCGGCGCCCTCGATCCCGTCCGCCACGAAGACGTCCCGCAGCATGACGGCCGCGGTGCGCAGCTCCGCGAGATCGCCCGCCGAGAATTCCAGGGATCCGGTCTCCCCGTACTCCCGGAGCACCCCGGCCACCGCGGCGGCCACTTCCGCGGCCGTCCCACCGGCGGTCGGCTCCTCGGCGGTCAGGGCGTTGACCAGCGCCGCGGTGCGCCGGGCGTTCATCCGTACCGAATGCCGGGCGGACCAGTCGTCGTTGCGGGAGAGCATCGAGCGACTGTAACGCATATGGTCATGTTCTGCGTTACCTCCGTACCGTGCGCGCCATGCATACGCGTCACCCGTTCCGTTCCTTCCTCACCGGCGCCACCATGGCCCGCCTGGGCGACGAGATGTCCGGACCGGCCCTGTTGCTCGCCGGGCTCGCGGCAACCGGGTCGGTCTCCTCGGCGGCCTGCCTGCTCGCCGGGCTGACCGTCTCGGCGGCGGTCGGCGGTCCCGTCCTCGGCGCTCTGCTCGACCGGGCCGGGCGACCGGGACACCTGCTGGCCTGGGCACTCGTCCTCTACGCAGGCGCCCTGGCAGCGCTCCTGGCGGGCCTCGGCCGCCTCCCCCTCGTCGCGCTGGTGCTGATCGCCGTGCTCGCCGGGCTGCTGGGGCCGGCCCTCTCGGGCGGCTGGACCGCCCAACTGCCCCGCGTCCTCCCGGCGGCCCGGCTGCCGCGCGGGACCGCGCTCGACGCGATGACCTACGACGCCGCGGGCCTGATCGGCCCGGCCTGCGCCGGGGCGCTGGCCGGCCTGGCCGGAGCCTCGTCCGGTGTCCTGGTGGCCGCGGTACTGATCTGTGCCGCGTTCCCCTGCGCCTGGACGCTGCCGACGAGAGGTGGCCCCACGGCGCCCCGGATTCCGTCCCGCCCGGGGACGCGGCAGCTCCTCGGCGACGTGGGCGCCGGTTTCCGGGCCCTGGTCCGGACCCGGTCCCTGGCCCGCGCCACGGTGACCTCGGTGATCTGCTGCGCCGGCAGCGGCATGCTGATCACCTGCGCGCCGCTGCTGGGCACCCGGTCGCTGGGCAGCGCCGGCCTCGGTACGGCCCTGCTCTCCGTCGCGGCCGCGACGGCGCTCACGGCCAACGCGCTGCTGGCCCGCCGCCCCTCGATGCCGTCGCCGGACGCCGTGCTCTGCTGGAGCGCGCTCGCCCTCGCCGCCGGCTGTCTCCTCGCGGCAACCGGCCGGCCCGCTCTCCTCGTCACGGCGATGGCCGTCGCGGGCCTCGCCGAAGGACCGCAGCTGACCGCCCTCTTCGCCATCCGCCACCGGGAAGCACCGGAACGGCTGCGCGGCCGGATCTTCACCACGGGGGCCAGCCTCAAGATCACCGGATCCGCCCTCGGCGCGGGTGTCGCCGGACCGCTCGCCGAGTGGTCGCTCCCCGGCACCCTGGTCGCCGCCGCCGGCTGCCACCTGGCAGCGGTCCTGGCCTTCGCCTGGATCACCACCGCCCGGCGGCGACGCTCAGCGGCATCGCACCGGTCCAGGAACACGGGATTGGCCGTGTCCCCCGGTGACGACCCCGTCCTACGCTCACGATCATGAGAATTCGGATCGTCGACGCCTTCACCGACCGCCCCTTCACCGGCAACCCGGCCGCCGTCCTCCTCCTGGAGGGCGACGCGTTCCCCGACGACGCCTGGCTGATGCGCGTCGCGGCCGAGGTCAACCTCTCCGAAACGGCCTTCGCGCATCCGCTGCCGGAGGGCGGCGCCGCCGACTGGGCACTGCGCTGGTGCACCCCCACCACCGAGGTCGATCTGTGCGGTCACGCCACCCTGGCCACCGCGCACGTCCTGCGGACCACCGGAGCCGCGACGGGCACCATCCGGTTCACCACCCGGGGCGGTCTCCTCACGGCGACCGCCGGCGACGACGGCTCGATCACCCTGGACTTCCCCACCGCACCACTGACCGCGGTCGAGGTGCCCGACACCGTCCCCGCCGCGCTCGGCGCGGACGTCGTGTCCGCCCACGACACCGGCTCGGTGGTCGGCGACCTCCTGGTGGAACTTGCCGACGAGACGGCCGTCCGCTCCCTCACCCCGGACCTCGCGGCCGTCGCCCGGCTGAGCCACCGCGGGATCATCGTCACGGCCCGCGCGGACGACCCGTCCCTCGGCCACGACGTGGTCTCCCGCTTCTTCGCCCCCGCCTCGGGGATCGACGAGGACCCGGTGACCGGCAGCGCCCACACCGCCCTCGCACCGTTCTGGGCGCCCCGGATCGGCCTGACCGACCTCACCGGCCTGCAGGCCTCGGCCCGCACCGGCATCGTCCGCACCGAACTCCGCGGCGACCGTACGCTGCTGACCGGCAACGCCGTCACGGTGATCGACGGCGAACTCCTCGCCACCTGACCTCGCCGCGGCGGCTCGTCCCGTCGCCGGTCCGGCCGGACATCCGGCCGGGGCGGCGGCAGGTCGGCGGCCGGGCACCGACCGGGGTCATCCGGTGGGCAGCCAGCCCACCTTGCCCGCCAGCAGCGCGTATCCGACGAACGCCACGATGTCGATGAGCGCATGGGCGACCACCAGCGGCCCCACCCGCCCCCACCGGCGGTACAGCAGCACGAAGACCGCGCCCATCACCATGTTGCCGACCAGTCCGCCGATGCCCTGGTACAGGTGATAGCTGCCGCGCAGCACGGAGCTCGCCACCAGGGCGGCCATCGGCGTCCAGCCCAGCTGCCCGAGCCTGCGCAGCAGATAGCCGACCACGACCACCTCTTCCAGCAATGCGTTCTGCACCGCGGAGGCGATCAGGACCGGCAGCTTCCACCAGACGTCGGGCAGGGACTCCGGTACGACGGTGAGGTTGAAACCGGCGGCGCGCACCCCGAGGTAGAAGAGCAGCCCGGTGCCGCCGATCGCCGCCGCGACCCCGGCGCCCGCCCCGAGGTCGAAGCCGGGCCGGCGCCGGTCGAGTCCGATGGCCCGCAGCCCTCCGGCGCCCTCCCGCAGCAGCAGATGGGCCACCAGGGCGACGGGCACCAGCGCGGTCGCGATGTCGAACAGCTGCCAGGCGAGGTCGAGCCAGGGGCGCCCGGGGGCCGCGGAGGCATTGAGGTTGGCGGCCTGGTCCTTCAGCCCGCCCTCCTTGGTGACCGAGCCGAGGAAGCTGATGAGCGACGACAGCGCGCTGGCGCCCACCGACAGCGCGAGCACCAGCAGCGTCTCGCTGCGCAGCATCCGCGGCGACAGGCGCTCCCCGGACGGCGATTCGGCCACCCGGCCCGCATCCGACTGCACACATGCCTCCCGTTCGACGTCCCGTCCCAGGGCCGTCCCCGAACCGTCCCGCTCCCGCGGCACGGGCGGTCCGCCCGGCATCGGGCCACGGACCCGCGTCCGCCACCCTGGGACGTCTTAGCTTGCCCGACGGCTCCCCCGCGCCGGGCACGGGGGCGGTTCCCCGGCACGCCGTCCCCACCCGCACCGCCGCCACGAGGGCGCCGCCCGCACCGACGAACGCCGCGACCCGCCTCTCCGGGGAGAGACGGGTCGCGACGGTGGGGGCGGTGCGGTGGTACGCAACGGGGGCCGGGGGTGGCCGTCGGCCGCGGCGGAACGATTCAGCCCGGGAAGCCCAGGGGCCAGGTGTGGACGGGGTCGCCGCCGCGCATCAACGCGCCGTACCGGCGTGTGGTCGCGGCCAGCGCCGCCTCCCGGTCGAGGCCGCCCTCCAGAGCACGGTGGAAGGTCTCCGCCTGCCACGAGGCGCCGTTCACCCCCCGTCGGCAGCGCTCCTCGATGACGCCCAGGTAGAAGTCCCGGTCCGCCGGTTCGACGCCCCAGGAGTCCAGCCCGGCCGCGGCCATCGGCAGCAGTTCCTCCCGGACGAGCCGTACGGCCGGCTGCTCGGCCACCGTGCCCGACCGGCCGGGGCGGGGCCAGCGCAGCCGGGCCTCGATGCCGTGGCGGCAGGCCGCGTCGAAGTTGGCCGAGGCCTCCTCGAACGACAGCCGGGACCAGACGGGGCGCGGCTCCTCGGCGAGGGCGCGGACGAGGCCGTAGTAGAAGGCGGTGTTGGCGATGACATCGGTGACGGTCGGGCCGGCCGGCAGCACCCGGTTCTCCACCCGGAGGTGCGGGGCCCCGTCGGCGACCTCGTAGACCGGCCGGTTCCAGCGGTAGACGGTCCCGTTGTGCAGCACGAGCTCCTGCAGCTTGGGAATGCCGCCCTCGTCGAGCACCCGCAGCGGGTCGTCCTCGCTGCAGATCGGCAGGAGCGAGGGGAAGTAGCGCACGTTCTCCTCGAAGAGGTCCTGCACGGAGTCGATCCAGCGCTCGCCGAACCAGGTGCGGGGCCGGACCCCCTGCGCCCGGAGCTCCGGCGGGCGGGTGTCCGTGGCCTGCTGGAAGAGCGGCGGCCGGGACTCCCGCCAGAGCTCGTGGCCGAAGAGGAACGGGGAGTTGGCGCCCATGGCGATCTGCACCGCGGCCACCGCCTGCGCGGCGTTCCAGACGGCGGCGAACCGGTTGGGGGTCACCTGGAGGTGGAGCTGCACCGAGGTGCAGGCGGCTTCGGGGGCGATGGACCGGCTGCTGTACCGCAGCCGCTCCACACCTTCGATGTCGAGGTCGATCTCCTCGCCGCGGGCGGCGAGAATCTGATCGTTGAGCAGCATGTAACGGTCGACCTCGGAGAGGTTCCCGGACACCAGATCGTCCGGCCCCAGGGTGGGCAGGATGCCGATCATCACGATCTCCGCGGAGACTTCCCGGGCCTTGCGGTCGGCATACCCGAGCCCGGTCCGCAGCTCTTCCGCCAGCTGGTCCAGAACCCGCCCGGACAGCCGGTGCGGCACGATGTTCACTTCCAGGTTGAACTGCCCCAGCTCGGTCTGAAAATCCCCGCTGGAGATCCGGTCCAGGACTTCCGCATTCATCATGCGCGGCATCCCGTCGGCCCCGGCGAGATTCAGCTCGATCTCCAGGCCCATCAAATTCTTCGGGCGGTCGAACCGCCTCTCCTCCAGCAGCCTGTCCAGCGCTTGGAGGCACCGCTGCAGCTTGCGGCGGTAGTGCTGCCGATCGGACAGGTCGAACCCGCCTGCCTCGACCTTCTCCCCCATCGAAGGGTCCCTCCTCGAGTGGGTCGCCGACGGCGCCGGCCGCCGGTGTCACGGTCGATGATGCCCAGGCAATGTGATCGATAACGCCCGGCGGACACCGCATGCCCAGTAAGCTCCTCCGTACACACCATGCGGCACATTCCATGGGCATAACGTGGTGTCCCGGTCCGGATGTATTGCGCACGTGGGAAACGCCGACGGAAATCGGCCTACCGTTCCCGGGACATAACGCAAGGCCGCGGGCCGGGCCATGCGGACAGAATGGGTACAACCCCCTCGCAGTAAAGACCGAATACGGACTTGCCCGCAATGCCCGGGTCGGCTAGGCGAAACACTGCGTGAACACCTGTCGTATAAACTTCGCGAACGAGGCAGAGAGTGTGCGCCGCCGGACAAACGGATTCCCGGCCCCCTCTGACCCCGCTGCTGACACCGCCGTCCGCACAGCCCCGCTCCACGTGTCTCCGAAGTGAGAGGCGACCCACCATGCCGCTGCATGTCCCCCCGGCACCCCAGCCCGCCCTGCGCAGCGCGCTCACGGCCCTCGGTTCCCCCACCGCGGTCCGCGATCCGCGCACCCCGGCCCTGCGCACCGTCACCGGCCCGCTGACTCCGGACCTTCCACTGCCCGTCCACGTCCTGGACCGCGTCACCTCACGGGGCGGCACTCCGCGCACCCGGCTCGCCGGGTGGCGCTTCCTGATCCGCAGCGGCGACCGCGCCGTGGCGGCGGCCGAGACCATGCTCACCCCGGACGGCTGGGCGTTCTCCCACTTCTTCGAGGGCCCGTACGTGGCCTCCACGGAACTGGCGCTGCGACAGGCGGAGGCGCTGACCGCGCCGTACCAGCCGCGCCTGCTCTCCGTACCGGAGCTCTACATGCTCACGCTGTGGCTGCACGGGGACGCCGGCGCGGACGCCGGCAAGGGCCGTCCCGCGCCGAGTGATCTTCTGGTGCCGCTCGCGCCGGCCCCTCCGGGCATCGCGGCGCATCGCGCCCACCGGGTCGCCGATCTGCTGCCGGTGCTCACCCTCCGGGTCGCGCCGACCCCGTTGATGGGCATGGGGACGCCGGCCTGACCTCTCCGGGACGCACGGCATGTGTGCGCCCCGCGGCCCGGGGGCCGCGGGGCGCTCCCCTGCGCGGGAGCGGACCATGGCCCACTCCGGCCATTCCTCAACCACCCGAAGTGACGGTCCCGTTGCGGTGAACCGTCCGCACGAGTGACGCGTCATCAAGCAGTGACGACAGCTCCCGGGAAATCCCTGCGGAATTCCACGCGTGGGGCAACACTGGGACCGACCGATCCGATACGGGGGACGGCACCATGAACTCTGCTCCGATCCGCAGCACACCCGCCCCATCTCAGCGAAAGATCCCGACCATGTGCCAGCACCAGCCTCCCTGCCCGACCGCCGACTCCGCCGACCGGGAGGCCGCCCATCCCGTGGCGCACCACCCGGAGCAGGGCTGGAGCCTGCTGTGCAATGGCGTCCTGCTCTTCGAGGACACGGGTGAGCTGCTGCCGGACGGCCGGATCATCGGCCCGCGCCGGCCGCTCGGCACGGGGCGAGTGGCGACGGCCGCCTGACCCTCACCGGTCGCGAGACACCACCGTCACCGCTCCACCCGCACCACTCCGGCGATACCGCTCCGGCGTCGCCACTCCAGCGACACTGCTCCAGCGACACCAAGGGGCCGGCCCGGCGCTCACCGCCGAACCGGCCCCCGGCACAGTCCCGTCGAGGCACGGCCCCCTTCTCAGGGCAGCCGTCCCCCGGGGTTCAGCACCTCACTGGTCGTACTCGTCCAGCGGCGGGCACGAGCAGACCAGGTTCCGGTCGCCGAAGGCGCCGTCGATCCGCCGCACCGGCGGCCAGTACTTGTCCGCCGCGGAGACGCCCTCCGGGAAGACCGCCGTCTCGCGGCTGTACGGGCGCTCCCACTCCCCGCCCAGCGTGGACGCCGGGTGGGGCGCGTTGCGCAGCGGGTTGTCGTCCGCCGGCCACTCGCCGGAACCGACCCGCTCGATCTCGGCGCGGATCGCGATCATCGCCTCGCAGAAGCGGTCCAGCTCGACGAGGTCCTCGCTCTCCGTGGGCTCGATCATCAGCGTGCCGGCCACCGGGAACGACATGGTCGGCGCATGGAAGCCGTAGTCGATGAGCCGCTTGGCGACATCGTCGACGGTGACCCCGGTCGCCTTGGTCAGCGGGCGCAGGTCCACGATGCACTCGTGGGCGACCAGGCCGTGCGGACCGGTGTAGAGCACCGGGTAGTGCGGCTCCAGCCGCTTGGCGATGTAGTTGGCACCGAGCACGGCCACCTGGGTGGCCCGCCGCAGCCCCTCGGCCCCCATCAGCCGGACGTACGCCCAGGAGATCGGCAGGATGCCGGCGGAGCCCCACGGCGCGGCGGAGATCGGGCCGACCCCGGTCTCCGGCCCGGCGGCCGGCTGGAGCGGGTGGTTCGGCAGGTACGGCGCCAGATGCGCGCGCACGCCGACCGGGCCGACGCCCGGACCGCCGCCGCCGTGCGGGATGCAGAACGTCTTGTGCAGGTTCAGGTGCGAGACGTCCGAGCCGAACCGGCCCGGCTTGGCGAGGCCCACCAGCGCGTTGAGGTTGGCGCCGTCCACGTAGACCTGGCCGCCCGCGTCGTGCACGGCCGCGCAGATGTCGGTGATGTGCTCCTCGAAGACGCCGTGCGTCGACGGGTAGGTCACCATCAGCACCGCGAGCTCGTCGCCGTGCTTCTCGATCTTGGCGTGCAGGTCCTCGACGTCGACGTCGCCGTCCTCGCGGGTCTTGACGACCACGACCTTCATCCCGGCCATCACGGCGCTGGCAGCGTTGGTGCCGTGCGCCGAGGAGGGGATCAGGCAGACGGTGCGCTGATCGTCGCCGTTGGCCCGGTGGTACGCCCGGACGGCCAGCAGACCGGCCAGCTCGCCCTGGGAGCCCGCGTTGGGCTGAAGGGAGACCTTGTCGTAGCCGGTGACCTCGGCGAGCCGCTCCTCGAGCTCACGGATGAGGGTCAGATAGCCCCCGGCCTGCTCGACCGGCGCGAACGGGTGCAGCGCCCCGAACTGCGGCCAGGTGACCGGCTCCATCTCCGTGGTCGCGTTGAGCTTCATGGTGCAGGAGCCGAGCGGGATCATCCCGCGGTCCAGCGCGTAGTCCCGGTCGGAGAGGCGGCGCAGGTAGCGCAGCATCGCGGTCTCGGAGCGGTGCTGGTGGAACACCGGGTGGGTGAGGTACTCGCCCCGGCGGAGCAGGGCCTCGGGGAGGGTGTCCTCCGCCGTGGCGTCCAGGGCCTCGATGTCCGCCTCGACGCCGAACGCGCCCCAGACAGCCGCCACCTGGTCACGGAGGGTGGTCTCGTCGCAGGAAATGCCGACGAGGTCGGCGTCGACCTGCCGCAGGTTGACCCCGGCCTTGCGAGCGGCGGCCACGACCTCGGCGGCGCGGCCCGGCACCCGGGCGGTCACGGTGTCGAAGTACGCGCCGTGCACGATCTCCACGCCCCCGGCCCGCAGGCCCGCCGCGAGCAGCGTGGCGTAGCGGTGGGTGCGGCGGGCGATGCCTGCGAGCCCGTCCGGGCCGTGGTAGACGGCGTACAGCCCGGCCATGACGGCGAGCAGGACCTGCGCGGTGCAGATGTTGCTCGTCGCCTTCTCCCGGCGGATGTGCTGCTCACGGGTCTGCAGCGCCAGCCGGTACGCCTTGGTGCCGTCGGCGTCCACGGAGACTCCGACCAGTCGGCCGGGGAGGCTGCGGGCGAACGTGTCGCGCACGGCCATGAAGCCGGCGTGCGGGCCGCCGAAGCCCATGGGGACGCCGAACCGCTGGCTGTTGCCCACCGCGATGTCCGCGCCCAGCTCGCCGGGCGAGGTGAGCACGGTGAGGGCGAGGAGGTCGGCGGCGACCGTGACGATCGCGCCCAGCTCATGGGCCCGCTCGATGACCGGACGCAGGTCGCGCACCTGCCCGGAGGCGCCCGGGTACTGGAGCAGCACACCGAAGACACCGCGCTCGGCGACGTCCGCCGGGATGCCCTCGGAGAGGTCGGCGACGACGACCTCGACGCCCGTCGGCTCGGCGCGGGTCTCGATGACGGCGATGGTCTGCGGCAGACAGTCGGCGTCGATCAGGAAGACGCCGTTCTTCACCTTGCCGACCCGGCGGGAAAGCGCCATGGCCTCGGCGGCGGCCGTGCCCTCGTCGAGCAGCGAGGCGCCCGAGGTGGGGAGCCCGGTCAGGTCCGCGACGACGGTCTGGAAGTTCAGCAGCGCCTCGAGGCGGCCCTGCGAGATCTCCGGCTGGTACGGCGTGTACGCCGTGTACCAGGCGGGGTTCTCCATCACGTTGCGGAGGATCACCGGCGGGGTGAAGGTGCCGTGGTAGCCGAGGCCGATCATCGGCGCCAGCACCTCGTTGCGCTCGGCGAGGCCGCGCAGCTCGGCGAGGACCTCCGCCTCGGTGCGGGCGTCCGGCAGGTCCAGCTCCCCGGCGTTCTTGATCACGTCGGGGACGGCGGCGGCGGTGAGTTCGTCCAGGGAGCCGTAGCCCACCTGGGCGAGCATCTTCGCCTGCGCCTCGCTGTCGGGTCCGATGTGGCGCTGCTCGAAGGGAGTGCCACGTTCCAGCTGGGAGAGTGGGATGCGATCGGCGGTCATCTGCGGAGGCCTCCTGGTCGACGCGACCTGCGAGGGGCACCACGGCACGGGTGCCCCGACGGCCTCCCCCTCTGTCATCTCGACCTGAGAGCTTCACCGGTCCGCCGGGGCGGTCCGGTTTTCACCGTCGGTGAGGAGGGGTTCCGGCGCAATACACGGCCGATGCCCGCCCTGCTTTCCAGAGTGACCTCGTCCGTGCGGTACGTGTGCCTGAGAGATTCCGGGGAGGATTTGCTCCTTCGGCGCCTCCTCTTGCTGGTGGAGGACTCTCCCGCACGGGGTCTGCAGCCATTTGCCAGCGTACCAGTGGCTCTCCGGGCCGGTCGCTCGAGTGGCCGAGGGGCGGAATGTGCCCTTTCGTAGTTCTCGTAGAGGATCTGCGAACAGCGGGAGGGACCGTGCAGACCGATATCGATCCGCGGAGCCTGATCGGCCGCAAGGCATTCGACCTCGACGGAGCGAAAATCGGCACCGTGGACGAGGTGTACCTGGACGACGCGACCGGCCTCCCGGAGTGGGCCGCGGTGCGCACCGGCCTGTTCGGGCGCGACGCCTTCGTCCCGCTGGAGCCCAGCGAGATCGTCGACGACACCCTGCGCGTCCCCTACCACCGCGCGCTGATCAAGCGCGCACCCGACTTCGGCGTCGGCCGCCACCTCTCGCCGGAGCAGGAGCTGCAGCTCTACCACCACTACGGGCTCGACGCCACGTCCCCGGAGGACGGGCCGGGCCCCGACGACCAGGACTTCGGGCGGCTGGCGGGCAACGACGACTGACCGCCCGCAGCGGTCACCTCCGGCCGGCCCTCCGGAGCAGCGGCCTCCCCCGGGCCGCCGGGTTTCAGCGGCAGCGGCTCGGACGGCTCCAGGTCCGGGTCGTCGACGGGGAAGGTCCGCACCCGGCCGGGCGCCGACCAGGGCTGTTCGAACCGCACGGTGACCCTGCCCACGCCGCTGCCCTGCACCCAGCCGGGCCCCAGCTCCGCATGGCGCACATCGTGCCCCGGCACCCAGCGGCGCACCTGCTCCACCGTGGTCTCCCCAGCTTCCGGCGCCACCGGGGCGGGCTCCGCCTGCGACTCCTCGGCCCGCTCCACGTCCCCGGCGGCCGCAGCCGCGGCCGCCTCCAGCGCCGCGGCGGCCTCTGCCGTGGCGGCCTGGGCGAACAGATCCTCCTGCGTGAAGTCGGCCAGCCCCGTGACCCCGACACCCAGCAGCCGCACGCCCCCGGTGGTGTCCACGAGCTCCAGGAGCCGCGCGGCGGCCTCCCGGATGACCGTGGGGTCGTCGGTGGGGCCGCGCTGGGTCTCGGACCGGGTCAGCGTGGAGAAGTCGTACCGCCGCACCTTGAGCACGACCGTGCGGCCGGACCGCCCGGCCGCCCGCAGCCGCTGCACACAGCGCTCCGCCAGGCGCACCACCTCGGCCCTCACCTGCGCCCGGTCGTGGAGATCGACGTCGAAGGTGTCCTCGACGGAAACCGACTTGGCGTCCCGCTCGGCGATCACGGGGCGGTCGTCCCGCCCGCTCGCCATCGTGTGGAGCGAGCTGCCGTGCGCCCGCCCCAGCAGCCGCACCAGCTCCTCCTCACCGGCTTCCACGATCTCCCCGACCGTGTGGATGCCGGCCCGGCGCAAGTGCTCGGCGGTGGCCGGGCCGACGCCCGGCAGGGTGCGCACCGTCAGCGGTGCCAGCAGCTCGCGTTCGGTGCCCGGGGCTATCAGCGTCAGTCCGTCCGGCTTGGCCTGCTCGGAGGCGATCTTGGCCAGCATCTTGGATCCCGCCAGCCCCACCGAGCCACTGAGCCCGGTGGCGGCCCGGATGTCGGCCCGCAGCCGCTCGCCCACGGCCCGCGCCGAGGCCTCGGAGTCCGCCGCCCCCTCCGCCTCCAGGTCCACGAACGCCTCGTCCAGGCTCAGCGGCTCCACCAGGGGCGAGAGGCCGTGCAGCAGCTCCATGACGGCGTCGCTGACCTGGCGGTACAGCGAGAAGCGCGGTGTCAGATAGGCCGCGTTCGGGCAGAGCCGCCGGGCCTGGGCCGTCGCCATGGCCGAGTGCACCCCGAAGACCCGCGCCTCGTACGACGCGGTGGCGACCACCCCCCGCGGCCCGAGCCCGCCGACGACCACCGGCTTCCCGCGCAGGCTCGGCTTCGCCGCCTGTTCGACCGCGGCGTAGAAGGCATCCATGTCGAGATGGAGGATGGTCGGTGCGCCTCTCACACCCCTGATGCTGCCGTACGGCACTGACAACGGCCCACGGGCGGGCGGCGCGGCGCGTCCGCGGGATCAGCCGGCGCGGTTCCGGCGGCGGGCGAGCTCGTCCGCGGGGTTGTGCCCGATCAGGGTCTCGCCGGTGTCGATCCGCTCTCCGTGGAGCTGGGACAGGGTGCTCTCCACATCCCGCCACACCACCCCCACGGCGATGCCGAAGATGCCCTGACCGCCCTGGAGCAGGTCCACGACCTCGTCCGGGGAGGAGCACTCGTAGACCGTCGCGCCATCGCTCATCAGCGTCATCTGCGCGAGATCCGACCGCTCGCGGGCCCGCAGGTGCTGGACGGCGGCGCGGATGTTCTGCAACGAGACGCCGGTGTCCAGGAACCGCTTCACGATCTTCAGGACGACGACGTCCCGGAAGCTGTACAGCCGCTGGGTGCCGGAGCCGTACGCGGGCCGCACGCTCGGCTCGACGAGCCCGGTGCGCGCCCAGTAGTCCAGCTGGCGGTAGGTGATACCGGCCGCCGCGCAGGCGGTCGGGCCGCGATAGCCGACCTCGTCGGACGGCTCACCCGACACGGCGGCTGCCGCGGCGGTGTGCCCGGTGGCGGGGTCGACCGCACCTCCGTGGAGCGTCGCACCTCCGTGGAGCGCCGCACCTCCGTGGAGCGGAAAGGGGCCGCCCGCCGCTGTACCGTCGCCGGTGCTTCTCACGCCGACCTCCGTCCTTGACCTGCCTTCTCGACGGTAGGCAGTGACCCCGGGTGCGTCAACGATCGCCACACTCGGCACGCCGAGTGATAATCACCCTGAGAGTGGTTTTCCGTGCCCTCTTCGGGGAAAGGCTGACCGGATGGCCCGGAAGTGCCGGATTACGGCCGCTACTGGCTGCTGGATCCGAAGTCCTCGGGCGAGATCTGGTCGAGGAACTCGCGGAACTTCTCCACCTCGTCCTCCTGCTCGTCCGGGATCGCGATCCCCGCGTCGTCCAGCACACCGTCGCTGCCGTAGATCGGCGTTCCGGTGCGCAGCGCCAGCGCTATGGCGTCGGAGGGCCTGGCACTCACCTCGACACCGCTGGCGAACACCAGTTCGGCGTAGAAGACACCTTCCCGCAGGTCCGTGATCCGGACCTCGGTCAGCTGCTGGCCGACCGCCTCGAGCACGTCCTTGAACAGGTCGTGCGTCAGCGGCCTGGCCGGGGCCATGCCCTGCTGGGCGAAGGCGATGGCGGTGGCCTCCCCGGGGCCGATCCAGATGGGGAGGTACCGATCGCCTCCCACTTCACGCAGGAGCACGATCGGTTGGTTGGAGGGCATTTCCACCCGGACACCCACGACGTCGAGCTCGTTCACACAGTAACCCTAGGACGTGCCCGGCCGGTTTGGGTAGTCGGGCACCGCTTCATCAGTGCAGACGGGTCCGCAGCGCGGCCTGGACGAGCGCCGCGTGGAGCCGCACCGACAGGGTCGCCAGCTCCCGCGCGGTCTGCTCGGCGTGGTTCCTCGTCTGCGGATTGCGGTGCCGCCGCAGGGGGGCCACCACCTGTTCGACCAGGTCCGCCTCCCGGTCGGCGGCGGCCTTCATCACCCGCAGATGCCGCGGCTCCAGCCCGAAGCCGCCCAGGTCGGCGACGAGCTTGGCGACCTGGACCGCCTCGATGTCGTACGCGCCGTCCTCGGCGGGCCCGATCAGGCCGTAGGACTCCCACTCGGCGAGCCGGCCCTCGTCGACCTCGGCGGCCGCCAGGAGCTCCGCACGGCCGATACGGGCCGCGGTGGCGGTCGCCTCCGCGGCGGAGTCCTCCAGCGCCCCGTCGAGCAGCTCACGGGGCCGGGAGGGGGCCGGGAGCTCGACGCGCTCGCCCCTGGCCAGCGCGTCGAGCTGCTCCCGGATGACCTTCAGCGGCAGGTAGAGATCCCGCTGCATGCGCAGGACGTACCCGAGCCGCTCCACGTCCTCCGGGGTGAATTTGCGGTACCCGGAGGGCGTGCGGCGCGGCTCGACGAGCCCCTCCGACTCCAAGAAACGGATCTTGGAGATGGTGATCTCGGGGAACTCCTCGCGCAGCCGGTTCAGCACCGCACCGATGCTCATGAGCCTGCCTGCCGCGGTGGCGGTGCCGGTACCGGCACCGCCCGACGGTGTCTGCGCCATGGCTCCTTCCCCGACGGGTCAGATGCCCCGCTGGCTCGCGTAGAAGACGAGACGGTACTTGCCGATCTGCACCTCGTCGCCGTTGGCCAGCGGAAGCGAGTCGATCCGCTCCCGGTTGACGTACGTGCCGTTCAGGCTGCCGACGTCGGAGACGGTGAACCCGCCCTCCGGACCGCGGCGGAACTCCACATGCCGACGTGAGACCGTCACATCGTCCAGGAAGATGTCGCTCTGCGGGTGGCGCCCGGCCGTGGTCAGGTCGCCGTCCAGCAGGAAGCGGCTGCCCGAATTCGGTCCGCGGCGGACCACGAGCAGCGCCGAGCCCATCGGCAGCGCGTCGACCGCGGCCTGTGCCTCGGGGGAGAGCGGCGGCGCCGTCTGCCCCGTGCTCTCGGACTCGTAGGCCTCCAGGCCCGAGATCGAAATGGTGGACGTCGTCTCCGACGGCCGCTCGGGCTGGGCGCCGGCACGCAGCGGAGCGCCACAGTTGGAGCAGAACCGGCTGGACTCCGCGTTCCGGTGACCACACCTCGCGCAAACAGGCAAAGCGGCAAACCCTCCACCCGTACTTGAGGTTGCTGGTTCCTGGGAACCTATGCGGCCCGCACCCGCAGGGTCAACAGCAGACGCGCCGTGCCCCCCGGAAATACCGCCCTCGGCGCCCGCGACCTCGTCGCGGAACAGCGGGCGCTCCTCACCCGCGGCGCTCTCGTCCGCGGTGCGCCCCGCGCGGTGGCGTGCTGTCTCGCTGCCGCCGTCCTCGCGTGCGCTCTTACCGAACAACTTTCCAAACAACTTCACGGGCGATTCCCCTTGACCGAAACAGACCCGCCCGTGGGGCAGGATGAACAACCTCGCTGCACACACCGGCCGACCCGGACATCCACACAACGTCCGTGACCGTCAGACAGTTTCCACCACACACCACACCACTGGTACGCCGACCCCCCGCAACCTCTTGCCCCGCCGTGTGCCCGCCATGCGCGGACATGTCACTGCGAGGACGACCGAGCGTAGTCAGGCCGCTTCGCCGGCCGCAAGGCGTCCACCGTGACCCGGCCGGAGGCCTCGACGGACACCGTGGCCTGCTCCTTCTCCAGCGTCTGCACCACCCCACCGGGGATGTTCAGCGCCGGTTCGAGATCCTGCGGCTTGCCGATGACCTTGAAACGGTACGGCTGGGCGATTCTCTTCCCGTCGATCCGCACCCCTCCCACGGCGTCCGAGACATAGGTGTCGGCGACCACCCGGACTCCGTTGATCTGGATGGCCTCCGCCCCGGCGGCCCGCAGTTCCTGGATCGCGTCGAGCAGCATGTCCGCCTGCACCGCACGCTTGGTGTCGCGCACGGTGACCGTGATCCCCGGCCCCTGAGCCCGCACCGTACCGGCCAGAATGCCGAGCTGCTGTTCCTTCTGGACCGTCTGCTTGCGGGCCTCCTCCGCCTGGTCCGAGCTGTTCTCCAGCTCGGTGCGCTGGTTCTCCAGGCGGCGCTTCTCGTCCTCCAGACGCTGGGTCCGGTCGTCGAGTTCGTCCAGGATGCGCACCAGGTCCTCCTGGCGGGCACCCCGCAGCGCGCTGTTGTCGCTGGTGGAACTCACCTGGATGGCCAGGCCCAGTCCGAGGACGAACAGCAGCAGGGCGACGGTCAGTTGGGCCCGGGTGACCCGCGGCGGCCAGAGCCCCGCGACCAGCCGCCGACGGCCGGAGAGCTCCTCCTCGCCCGGCTCGGGGCCTGGTTCGGGTGCAGCCGGTTCCGCGGCCCACGCGTCCTGCGGACGTGGTCCCGGACCGCTTCTCCCGGGGCCTTGCGGGCCCGCCGCCGGCCGGTCCGCGGGCTGCGGACCAGGCCCGGACCGCAGCTGCGGCTGCGGCTGCGGCCGGTCTGCCTCGCCCCTCTCCGAGTCATCCCTTTCCGAGGGGCCCGGGCGCCGCGGGGGCTCCGGCGCGCCTGCGTCGGCACCCGCGGCCGGACCGTCCTTCGCGTCCGGGGCAGGAGGGTGCGGCCCGGCCGAGGCTCCCGGCGACTCCGGGGCCTCAGGCACCTCAGGCGTCTCCCGCTCCTCCGGGGCCCCCTTCGGCTCCGGGGTCCCCTTCGGCTCCTGGGGCCCCTCCGACTCCTGGGCCCCGGTGGGCTCCTGGGTCTCCCCGGCCTCACGCGGACCCGGCTGTTCCGGCTTCCTCGGTGTTTCCGACTCCTCCGGGGAGTCCGGCGTCCGCGGGTTCTCCGGCGTCTCGTCGTTGCTCATCGGCCTCACGCCCGGAACACGTGCCGGCGGATCGCCGCGGCGTTGGAGAAGATGCGGATGCCCAGCACCACGACGACACCGGTGGACAGCTGCGCGCCGACCCCGAGCTTGTCACCGAGGAACACGATCAGCGCGGCGACGACCACATTGGAGAGGAACGACACGACGAACACCTTGTCGTCGAAGATGCCGTCCAGCATGGCCCGCAGACCGCCGAAGACCGCGTCGAGCGCAGCGACGACGGCAATGGGCAGATAGGGCTCGACCACCGCCGGAACTTCGGGTCGGACGAGCAGTCCCACCACGACTCCTACGACGAGGCCCAGTACGGCGATCACGATGTGCCCTTCCCTGTGTCATCGGCGCTTCTGCCCGCGCCCCCGGCAACCGGCTCCGCGTAACGCACGATCAGGCTCGGCGCGGCGGGGAGCCGCACCTCTTCCTGCGCGGAAATGCTGGTCCGGATCCCGTAGTTCTCCTGCAGCACATGCAGGTACTGCCCGTCGGCACTGTCCTGGAACGTGGTCGCCAGGCGCTGCCCGTCCCCCACCGCGAGCACCGTGTACGGCGGCACCAGTGGCTTGTTGTCGACCAGTATGGCGTCGCCCGCCGCCCGGATCGCCGAGAGGGCGGTCAGCCGCTGGCCGTTGACCGCGATCGCCTCCGCCCCGGACTCCCAGAGGCCGTTGACCACCCGCTGGAGGTCCCGGTCGCGCACTCGCCCCGTGTCGGAGAATCCGCTGCTCTCCCGCGGACCACCGCCGCTCGACTCCGCCTTCTTGGCGTCGTTGACCACCAGCTTCACACCGGGGCCGTGGACCGGGGTGGCGGCGGCCAGCAGACCGAGCTGCCGGCCCTTCTCGCCACCGTGCTTCAGCAGGGCCTCGCGCTGGCGGTCCCCCACATCGTCGCGCAGCCGGTCCACGCTCTTCTGCAGACTGTCGACGGACGAGTTCTCCGCCTCGATCCGGTCGATCAGTTCCTGCCGCTCCTTGGCGATGGCAGGTGCCGATATCTGCGCCTGCGCCGCTCCGACGGTCACCACGGCCGCGGCCAGGACCAGTCCGGCGGCGAGGCCCAGCTTGGCACGGAGTGTCCTCGGGAGCCCCTTGCCGCTGCCGGCGCTGCGCCGGGCCGCAGCCTCGGCGTATCCGTCGTCGAGGCTGTGGTCCATCACGTTGGTCAGCAGCGACATCGAGGCGTCGGGGCGCGAAGGCGGCGAAGCGGTGCTCCGAACGGGGTGCTGCTGCGACATGCCGCACATCGTCGCACGTCGCGGCCGCTACCGCCGAATGGCCCCACCGGCGCGCCGGTGTGGGGCACCGCGGGCACGGTACCCCACAGCGGCCGGCGGCCTACCGGCTCAGCGGCCGGCGCCCTCGACCACCGCGGCCCACTCGTCGAGCAGCGCCTCGGCAGAGGTGGCGTCGGGGCCCTCGGCCCACAGATGGGTGACGGCCTCCGACGGATCGGGCAGCACCATCACCCAGCGCCCGTCCGCCTCGACGACCCGGACGCCGTCCGTGGTGTCGACGGACCGGTCACCGGCCGCCTCGACCACGCTGCGCATGACGAGCCCCTTGACCGCCCACGGGGTGGCCAGGTCCCGCCGCTGGACATGGGCCCGCGGAATCCGGGCATCGATCTGACTGAGCGTCAGCTGGGTGCGTGCCACCAGACCGAGCAGCCGGACGAAGGCGGCCGTTCCGTCGAAGACGCTGCTGAACTCGGGCACGATGAAGCCGCCCCGCCCATCGCCGCCGAAGATCGTCGCCTCGTCGCGGCCGACCCGGGTCAGGTCGTCCGGCGAAGTGGTCGTCCACTCCACCTGGGTGCCGTGGTACGCAGCGACCTGCTCGGCGATCCGGGTGGTGGTCACCGGCAACGCCACCCGGCCGCTCCGCCGCTCGGCGGCGACCAGGTCGAGCATGACCAGCAGCGCACGGTCGTCCTCGATGATCCGGCCGCGCTCGTCGACGAGGGAGAGCCGCTCGCCGACCGGGTCGAAGCGGACACCGAACGCGGCCCGGGCGGACGCGACGATCTCGCCCAGCCGCACCAGCCCGGCCCGCCGGGTCTCGGCGGTCTCCGTGGGCCGGGACTCGTCGAGTCCGGGGTTGATGGTCAGGGCGTCCACGCCGAGCCTTCCGAGCAGGCTGGGCAGGACGAGGCCCGCGCTGCCGTTGGAGGCGTCCACCACGACCTTCAGTCCGGCCTCCTCCACGCCGGCGGTGTCCACGTCCCGCAGCAGGGTGCCGGTGTAGGAGTCGAAGACGCTGGCGGGGAAGCGCAGGTCGCCGATCTCGCCGGGGAAGGCCCGCCGGTACTCCTGCCGGGCGTAGACCCGGTCGAGCTTGCGCTGGCCGGCCTGGGAGAGGTCGGCGCCGCGCTCGTCGAAGAACATGATGTCGACGCAGTCCGGGACACCCGGTGAGGTCCGGACCATGATGCCGCCGGCGCTGCCGCGCGCCGTCTGCTGCCGGGCCACGGGCAGTGGCACGTTCTCCAGGTCCCGGACATCGATCGCGCTCGCCTGGAGCGCCGAGATGACGGCTCGCTTCAGGGCCCGGGCACCACGTGAGTGGTCACGCGCCGTGGTGACCGTCGAGCCCTTCTTCAGCGTGGTCGCATAGGCACCCGCCAGCCGCACCGCGAGCTCGGGGGTGATCTCGACGTTGAGGATGCCGGAGACGCCGCGGGTGCCGAAGAGGTGGGCCTGGCCGCGGGACTCCCAGATGACCGAGGTGTTGACGAAGGCGCCGGCCTCGATGGTCTTGAACGGGTAGACCCGCACATTGCCCTGGATGATCGATTCTTCGCCGACGAGGCACTCGTCGCCGATGACGGCGCCGTCCTCGATGCGGGCGGCCCGCATGATGTCGGTGTTCTTGCCGACGACGCAGCCCCGCAGGTTGCTCTGCTGCCCGATGTAGACGTTGTCGTGCACCACGGCCCGGTGCAGGAAGGCACCGCTCTTCACCACAACATTGGATCCGACGACCGTGTGCTCCCGCAGCTCCGCACCGGCCTCGATCTTGGCGTAGTCACCGATGTACAGCGGCCCGCGGAGTACGGCGTCGGGGTGGACCTCTGCTCCCTCGGCGACCCAGACGCCGGGCGAGATCTCGAACCCGTCGAGCTCGACCTCCACCTTGCCCTCGAGCACATCGGCCTGCGCCTTGACGTAGCTCTCGTGGGTGCCGACGTCCTCCCAGTAGCCCTCGGCGACATAGCCGTAGATCGGCTTGCCCTCCTTCATGAGCTGAGGGAAGACGTCACCGGACCAGTCCACGGAGACACCGGGCTCGAAGTAGTCGAAGACCTCGGGCTCCATGACGTAGATGCCCGTGTTCACGGTGTCCGAGAAAACCTGTCCCCAGGTCGGCTTCTCCAGGAAGCGCTCGACCTTGCCGTTCTCGTCGACGATGGTGATACCGAATTCCAGCGGATTGGGCACCCGCGTCAGGCACACCGTGACGAGTGCGCCCTTTTCCTTGTGGAAATTGATCAGCTCAGTGAGGTCGAAGTCGGTCAGCGCGTCACCGGAAATGACGAGGAAAGCGTCGTCCTTCAGCGCTTCCTCGGCATTCTTGACGCTCCCGGCGGTGCCGAGTGGCGTTTCCTCATTCGCGTAGGTGAGCTCCATACCGAGCTCCTCGCCGTCGCCGAAATAGTTCTTGACGAGTGAGGCGAGGAACTGGACGGTCACCACGGTCTCGGTGAGACCGTGCCGCTTGAGCAGCCTCAGTACATGCTCCATGATCGGCCGGTTGGCCACCGGCAGGAGCGGCTTGGGCATGCTCGAGGTCATGGGGCGAAGGCGGGTGCCCTCACCGCCGGCCATCACGACGGCCTTCATGTCGGAAGCGTCCTCCTCGAAGAGATGACTGTCACCCCGACCGCACCCGTCCGGATGACCCCCTGCCCCCGCACATGGGCACCCGGTTCACGGGCCAGGACCGCCGCCACAGCAGTGGTGCCGAAATGAGGCGGTTCAGCCGGCCGCGGCGTCCGCCCGGACAAGACGGCGGACCTGCACCACGTAGAGGATTCCTGCCCACCAATACAGGGTTGTACCCCAACCGGCGAATGCCCAGCCGAAGACAGCGGCGAGTGAGGGCAGCCAGCCGCTGCCGTCACTCAGCAGGAGCAAGGGGAAGGCGTACATGAGGTTGAACGTCGCCGCCTTGCCGAGAAAGTTCACCTGTGGCGGCGGGTAGCCGTGACGGCGGAGGATCCAGACCATGATCAGGAGCATCAGCTCACGGGCGAGCAGGATGCCGGTGAGCCACCACGGAAGGATCTCCCGCCAGGTGAGCCCGGCCAGGGTGGAGAGGATGTAGAGCCGGTCGGCTGCCGGGTCGAGGAGCCGGCCCAGTTTGCTGATCTGGTTCCAGCGGCGGGCGAGCTTGCCGTCCAGGTAGTCGGTGACGCCGCTCAGGGCCAGCACGAGCAGGGCCCAGCCGTCGCTCTGGGGACCGCCGAACTCGGGCCGGAGGATCAGCCACAGGAAGAGCGGTACGCCGAGCAGCCGCGCCATGCTGAGGATGTTCGGGATGGTGAGGACGCGGTCCGTATGAACTCGCGTCTCCTGGACCTCCACCCGGGTGCCTCCTGGGGGAACGTACCGACGATGCCCCCCGACCTTACCCGTCGGGCTCGGCGGAGTGCACAGAGGGGCCCTGAGCGTCCGAATACGGAAAACTTGCCCGGAAACACAGAAAAGCCGGAGTCCCCAGAACCAAACGGTTCCGGGAACTCCGGCTTTCTCAATGATTGTTCGGCGGCGTCCTACTCTCCCACAGGGTCCCCCCTGCAGTACCATCGGCGCTGAAAGGCTTAGCTTCCGGGTTCGGAATGTA